>JAJDCV010000142.1 GCA_029260675.1 Phycisphaeraceae bacterium | reverse complement strand
TGGCGCTTCCGCCGAACAAGTTCCAGGGTTTGCAGGATGCGGAGCAGCGTTACCGCAAGCGTTACGTCGATATGTACGCCAACCCGGAGGTGATCGAGACGTTCCAGCAACGTTCGCGGATCGTCAGCGAGATCCGAAGGTTCATGGACGGGCGGACATTCATGGAGGTCGAGACGCCGATGCTCCAGCCGATCGCTGGGGGTGCCGCGGCTCGGCCGTTCACGACACATCACAACGCGCTGGACATCCCGCTGTTCCTTCGGATCGCGCCGGAGCTGTACCTGAAGCGCCTGATGGTCGGCGGGCTGCCGAGGGTCTATGAGATCAACCGCAACTTCCGAAACGAAGGTGTCGACCGCTCGCACAACCCCGAGTTCACGTCGATGGAGGTCTACCAGGCGTTCGGCGACTACCTGACGATGATGGAGCTGACCGAATCGTTGATCCGGCACCTGGCGACCACGATCAAGGACGACGGGATTATCGAGTGGGACGGCGCGGCGATCGACTACGGCAAACCGTTCGCCCGTGTGACGTATTCCGAACTATTCCAGAATGCCAACGGGTTCGAAATGACCGACATTGAGCGTGTGCGTGAGAAGGCACGTTCGCTTGGGCTGATAGAAAAGGGGATGGACGACTGGCTGGTGGTTAATGAGGTGTTCGAGGCCACGGCCGAGGGCGGGCTGGTTCAGCCGACGTTTGTGATGGATTATCCCAGTGTGATCAGCCCGCTGACCCGGCCGCGGCGAGACAACCCCGATCTGTGCGAGCGTTGGGACCTGTTCATCGGCGAGATGGAGATCGGGCCTGCGTACACCGAGCTGAACGACCCGGACATCCAGGAGGCGAAGTTCAAGGAACAGCTCGCCGGCGCGGACGATGAAGAGAGCACGTTCCGTTCGCTGGACGAGGATTTCCTGGAAGCGTTGCGTGTCGGGATGCCCCCGGCGGGCGGGCTTGGCCTTGGGATCGACCGGATCGTGATGCTGCTGACCGGGCAGCGCAGCATCCGCGACGTGATCCTGTTCCCGCTGATGAGGCCTGCGGAGAAAGCAGGAAAGCAGGAAAGCAGGAAAGCAGGAAATTCGGAATAGTACTATGTTCGCAAGTTGTTTCCTGATCGAATTTCCTGCTTTCTCAATTTAGCGTTCCGCTGTTGAAGCCGTCCTGCGATTCATGATTTCCTCATGTACAAACTCACACTCATCCTGAAGTACCTGCGACGCAAGCTCGGGCCGATGTTTGCGGCGTTGGCGGTGATGCTGTGTACGGCGATGGTGATCATCGTCATCAGCGTGATGGGCGGGTTCCTGGATCTCTTGCAGACCTCGGCGAAGCAGCTGACCGGTGACGTGAGTGTGCAGGCCCGTTCATTGACGGGGTTCGCGCATTACGAAGACCTGGCCGCCGCGGTCTCGGCGTTGCCGGAGGTCTCAGCGGTTTCACCGGTCGTGTCCACGTTCGGGATGATCAACCTGGACGGTCACACGATCGGCGTGAACATCATGGGGATCGAGCCGGGGAGCTTCTCTAAGATCGTCCGGTACGAAGACACGCTGATGTGGTCGGCCGATGACATGTCAGAGCGTTACGGGTTCGATCCGAGTGAGTCCAAAGCCACGCCCCCGGCGTTTGATCTGCGTGGCATGGCGATGACGCTTGAGCCGGACGGATTCTTAAAAGGATACAACGCGCCGGGGATGGTGATCGGGGTCGAGGTCAACCCGTATCAATACCGTGACGAGCAAGGGCGATACGGCTTTAGCAACAGCGCGGCGCATCAGACCGCAGCGTTGACGGTGCTGCCTCTGACCGAGCGCGGTGCCCCGGCTGATCTTGGTCCCAGCTACACCAACGCGGTCATCCTCAATGAGTTCAAGTCCGGGCTCTATGAGATCGATCGGGGGCAGGTGTTCGTGCGTTTCGACGTGTTGCAGAAGCTGCTTGGGATGGACCGGAAAGAGGGCCCGGCGTTTGATCCGGAGACCGGCGAGGAGATCCCGGGCGCTATGTCGGTGAAGCCGGCGCGGACCTCGGAGATCGTGGTCAGAGGCGCCGAGGGTTACAGGCTTGAACAGGTGCATTCTGCCGTTCAGGGAGCGGTGGCGGCGTTTGCCGAGGCACGTTCCATCTCCATTCCACCGGTGGTGCGGACCTGGGAGCAACGTCACGCCCAATTCATCAACGCGGTGAAGAACGAAAAGGGGATGGTGACGTTTCTGTTTATCATCATCAGCGTGGTCGCGGTGGTGATGGTGGCGACGACGTTTTATATGACGGTGCTTGAGAAGACGCGGGACATCGGGGTGCTGCGTGCGGTCGGCGCGAGCCAGGCCGGGGTGTTGAGTCTGTTCCTGGGGTACGGTCTGGCGGTCGGGGTGGTCGGTTCGCTGCTGGGCCTGGCGCTGGCGCTTGAGATTGTCTGGCACCTTAATGAGATCCAGTATTGGCTTGCCAATGGGCTGGGGGTCAGCGCGCACTACGCGTGGTGTGCCGGGGGTGGGGCATTGATCGGCGCGGTAGTCGGCGGGGTCATCGGGTATTTCAGGCGTAAGACACTGAGTAACGCGGTTAGTCTGGCACTTTTACTGATGCTCGTCGGGCTGATCGGTGCATGGATCAGCCTGGACCAGGTCGAGGATCTGGCCTACAAACTCAATCACGCGATCAGCTTCAAGATGTGGGACCCGCAGACTTATTTCTTCGACCGCATACCGGACAAGGTCAAGTTCTACGATGCCCTGTTTATCGTGCTCGGTGCGATCGTGTCCAGTGTGGTCGGGGCGTTGATCCCGGCGGTCCTGGCCGCCCGTCTCGATCCGGTCGAAGCGCTGCGGTATGAGTAGGTTAGTGGTTGGTGATTAGCGATTGGAAGACAATATGGATACGCAGACAACGACATCCAACCACCAACCACCAACCACCAATCACTCCCCCCCCCTGCTCACCGTCACCGACCTGCATAAGCACTACCGGATCGGCGGACAGGATCTGTGTGTGTTGGAAGGCGTGGACATGGATGTTCGGCCCGGCGAATGGGTCGCGGTTTTGGGGGCGTCGGGGTCGGGCAAGAGTACGCTGTTGCACCTGATCGGCGGGCTGGATCGGCCGGATAAAGGCGCGGTCACGTTCGATGGCCGGGACATCTTCAAGCTGCGCGGCGGGGCGCTGGACCGGTACCGCAACCGACACGTCGGGTTTGTTTTTCAGAGCTACCACCTGCTGCCGGAGTTGACCGCGTTGGAGAACGTGTTGACCGGGGCGATGATCCGCTCATCTATTCTGGGCTGGCCCGCGCGGCGGGGCGAGGCGAGGCGGCGCGCGGTTGCGTTGCTGGGCCGGGTCGGGCTCGGCGAAAGGATGAAGCATCGGCCTAGCAAGTTGTCCGGCGGGGAACGTCAGCGCGTCGCGATTGCGCGGGCGCTGGTGAACGAGCCGGACGTGCTGCTCGCGGATGAACCGACCGGGAACCTCGACACGGAGACCGGCAAGCAGATCATGGAGCTGATCACGGAGCTTCATCAACAGGGCCAGACGATCGTGATGGTCACACACGACCAGGACATCGCGGCGACAGCAGACCGGAGGCTGTGGCTGCGCGAGGGGGCCTTGGAAGAGGCATGAGTGAACCGCGAAGGCGCGAAGAGTGCGAAGGAATGCGATGAAGGAGGGCCCACAGATTACACAGATTAAGAAGGGGCTGGCGGTGGTATTTCTTAATCTGTGAAAATCTGTGGGCCATTCTCCTGATCGTCTTCGTGTTCTATTGGCTACACGGATTTACCAGTCCGGGCGTTTGAGGTCGTATTTTTTTACACGGTATCTCAGCACGTCGCGTGTGACGCCGAGCTTGCGTGCGGCGGCGGTCTGGTTCCAGCCGGTCTGGGTGAGGGTGCGGTGGACCAGTTCGCGTTCCTGGTTCGCCAGGCGTGATCCGGTTGCTCCGACGGGTGTAGATGGCGCGGTCGCTACGGAGTTGGGGGCGGGCGGTTCCCCTGTCGTTGGATCGCCAGCCGATAAAGACTCTGATGTGATTTCACGGGGCAGGTCGCCAAGCCCGATCCGTCCGTCACCCAGCAGGGCTGCGCGTTCGGTGACGTTGCGCAACTCCCGGATGTTTCCCGGCCAGGGGTAGTCCGACATCGCGGCGAGGGCATCCTCGGTGATCGCGATCGAATCGATGCCCAGTTCCGGTGCGAGCTGTTCCAGGAAGTGTGTGACCAGTGCGGGCACGTCTTCGAGGCGGTCGGCCAGCGGGGGCAATTCGATGGGAAAGACATTCAGTCGGTAGAACAGGTCCTCACGGAATCGGCCGAGCGCCGACTCGGCCTTGAGGTCGCGGTTGGTGGCGGCGATGACGCGGACATCGCAGCGGAGCGTCTGGGTCCCGCCGACACGGGTGAACTCGCGTTCCTGCAAGACGCGGAGCAGGCGCGACTGACTCGATAGGCCCATCTCCCCGATCTCATCGAGGAAGAGTGTGCCGGCTTCGGCCAGCTCGAATCGGCCGGGGCGTTGTTCGGTGGCGCCGGTGAAGGCCCCTTTCTCATGACCGAACAGTTCGCTTTCTAATAAGGTTTCGGTCAGTGCGGCGCAGTTGACGGCGACGAAGGGGTTGTCCCTCCGTGGGCTCAGGCTGTGGACGGCCCGGGCCATGACCTCCTTGCCGGTGCCGGTCTGCCCGGTGAGCAGGACGCTCGTTCTTGTCGGAGCCACCTTACGTGCCAGCCGAAGGGCCGCCCGGGTGGCTGGGGCGTTGCCGACGACGGTCGGCGGGGGTGCGGCGTCACGGAGCGAGAGGTTTTCACGAGTCAGCCGATCGACCCGCTGGGCGTTGCGTGCAGCCGAGGCGGTGAGGTTGGCGAAGAGCTTGAGTAGTTCCAGGTCACGGTCAGTGAATTGTTTCTTCTTAGTGGGGTTGATGACCTCGACGACGCCGATGGCTTTACCGTCGTAGACCAGGGGTGCGGCCAGGAGGCTTTGTGTGCGTGTGCGTGTCTTGCGGTCGACGTCAGGGAGGAAGTTACGGTTCAAGGCGGTGTCGTCGATCCGCGCCGCCCGGCCGGTCTTGAGGACCTGCCCGGCGATGCCTTGATCGTGGCCGATCCTTGTACCGACGAGCCCCCTGCTGCCGGGCCCGACCGCGGCCTGGAACACCAACTCGTCGCCGGCGTCCGACAGCGTCAGGACACTGGCGCCCTGGGCGTGTAGCACGTTGGCGGCGCTGCGTACCAGCAACTCGAAGACTTCCGCCAGGGCCAGGCTGCGGTTGACCGCGTGGCTGGCCTCGACCAGGGCGAGGAGGGTCTTTCGGTCCAGTGTGGTGGCGGATTCGGTTAACGGGTCATTGGGCATGGTTGGGGGCTGGGTCTTAGTTGAGTTTTAATTGGGACATATTACTCAATATTGGGTATTTTAGCAACTTTAAAATTGGGTTATTTTACTCATTTCTCTGGCCACATCTGCGCTGCACGGCCCGAATGCAGAATGTTTGATAATTTACGCACCCCTTTTTATGGGTTGTAAGTAACTTATAAATCACATCTTACGCACTGGCTGCCTTTGTTAAAAACTAGCCTGAGCGTCCCTGTGGCATCGCCAGGAGCCGTTGTGGCACGCCGGTCGTGATTAATCAGGCGGAAACACAACCTCAAACCCCCCAATGAAAGGGACCTGACGATGACGACCAAGACCCGCAAAGTTTCGATCCTGACCCTGACCGCACTGATGTTTGTTCTGGGCGCCTCGCCCGCCAACGCCTGGTTCGGCGACAAAGAGAAGAACCGCAAGAAGGACCGTGACGACATCCAGGTCGAAGCGACCGAGCACCTGGCGATGTTGTCCGCCCCGCTTCCCACGATACCCGGCCCCAAGCGGACCGTGGCGGTGGATCATTTTGACGCGGTCGGCTCGTTTACTTCCGTCCACGGCGGCTGGGACGTCGGCGGCGGCCTGTCGGCGATGCTGACCACGGCCCTGATCGAATCTGAAAGCTTCATCGTCCTGGAACGTGGCAACCTCAGCTCGGTCATGAGTGAGCAACAACTCGCCGCCAACGGGCTGACCAATGCTGAGAGCGGCGCCCAGGCAGGCAACCTCTTCGGTGCACAGCTTCTGATCATGGCCAGCGTCACCGAGTTCGGCCAGAACAACTCCGGCGGCGGGTTCAGCATCGGGTTCGCAGGCTCGGACCTGGGCGGCGCGATCTCCCCGCAGTTCTCCAAGGGCTACGTCGCGATCGACGTCCGCATCGTCGACGCCACGACCGGCCAGGTGGTTAACAGCTACACCGTCCGCGAGAAGATCAAGTCCAGCGCCCTGGCTGGGAACATCAACTTCAAGGGCTTCAGCTTCGGCGGCAACAAGTTCAACAGCACCCCGTTGGGTGAGGCCTGCCGCAGTGCGATCAACCAGATCGCCCAGCGCTTCGCCGCCGACGCCGCCGCGGTCAAGTGGACCGGCCGGGTGGTGGACGCCGAGCTGGGTGAGGTTTACCTCAACGCCGGCAGCACCAGCAACATCCATATCGGTGACAGCTTCAAGGTCTACCGGATCACTAAGACCCTGACCGACCCGACCACCGGCGAGATGCTCGGCCAGCGTAAGCGTCAGATCGGCACGCTCGAGATCACGCAGGTCGAAGAGAAGCTGGCGATCGGCGAGTACCACAAGCACCTGGACGTCGAACCGCAGCGTAACGACCTGGTGATCGAGTAACCCAAACGAGAGACGTTAGCCAAAAGCACTTAGCCATTAGCACAAACACAAAACCACACACGAAAGAAGTGAGAATCACTATGAACCGCATCGAGAACATCCTCCTGACCCTGGCAGTAGCCGTCGCCCTTCTGGTAGTCAACACCGCCAACGCCGACGACAAGCCCTGCCCGAAGACGGGTGCCAAGAACAACCGCCCCGTCGTGAAGCAAGACGATCCCCGCGACGGGCTGCACGGCATCCCGGTCGTCAAGACGCCCAACGGCACACGTATGGCACGGGATCTGGAATTGGAAGAGGCCAACGCTGACTCCGGCACCAAGCCCGAGGATGGGCTGCCCGGCATCCCCCGGGTCAAGACGCCCAACGGCACACGCCTGGCTCGTGACCTGGAGCTGGAAGCAGCCAACGCCGACTCCGGCACCAAGCCCGAAGACGGTTTGCCCGGCCGGCCGGTACTCCGCACGCCCAACGGCACACGGACCGCCCGCGACCTCGAAGCCGAGCGAGCCAACCGTGGCAAGGGCCCGTGCCCGAAGACCGGCCGTGACAACCGCAACACCAATGGCACCCGAACCCGCGCCGCCAACGAAGCCAGCTCACTGCTTAATCGCAACGACGGCCTTCCCCTGGATCTCCCCGGCACCCCCGGTTCCCGCACCAAGGACAGCGAGCTTGCCGACCGCGACGCACAGATGAACTCGCTGAAGGATGCGGCGACTCGCAACGAGAACAAGAACGCTGATAACAAAACCAAGAGTACCAAGAACACCACGCTGGAAAAAGCACTCAAGCGGGCCGGGATCGATCCCAAGCGGCTCAAGGGCGCCAAGGTCGAAACCGACAATTACGGCTCCACCACGATCACCCTCGCCGACGGCACGGTCATCATGACCGGTTCGGATAGCGACGGCCTTGGCACCAGCGTGACCAAGCCTAACGGCGACCAGATCGAAGTTTACCCTGATGGCCACATCTCAAGACGCGAAGGGAAAGATGGCAACACCGTCACCACTTGGCCCAACGGGACCACGGTCGTTCACGATCCTAAGACCGACAACCTGACTGTCATCGATAAGCACGGCCGAACGATGACCCGCCCGCTGGACTTCTTCAAGAGCTGGTACGCCAAGGGCTACCCCGCAGACGCCGCACTGGACCTGATCGATCCGCTGCCCGGTCACAGCGATCCGAAGAATAAGACGCTCAGCGACGCCATGCGTCGAGCGGGGGTCTCCAGGGAAGACCTGAAGAACGCGACCTCGATCGAAACAAATGAATTCACCGACGGGATCAAGATCACCCTGAAGGACGGCACGGAAATCTGGACCGGCCCGGACAGCGACGGCAGTGGCTCCAGCGTGACCAGGCCCAACGGCGACCAGACCGAGGTCTTCCCCAGCGGTGCGGTGTCCACCCGCAAGGGCGAGAACGGCCACACGATCACCACGCGGCCCGACGGCATCAGCACCGACTATAACCCCGACGACCGAACCATGACCGTCCGCGACAAAAACGGCAACTCCGAGACCCGCACGATGGAGTACTGGAACGAGTGGTTCAAAGCCGGGCACGACGCCGCCGACCTGCTGCGGATCTACAACGACTAACACGAAAGTGAATCAACCATGAACACAACAACCAACCCCACCACCCCGGGCGGTTTGCCCGGGAAAGACCCTAAGACCTCGAACCCAACACCCGTGTCAATAGACACCAACCCAAGGAGCATGACCATGAAGACTCGCAAGACCACCACCGTGACTCGACCCAAGCCCTCTACCCTCCTCGCCGCCCTGGCGGCACTCACCCTCGCCGGCGCACCACTGATGGCCAACGAAACCGCCATCGTCACCGGCAACCAGCCCGTCTACTCCGGCGGCGGGTACGCGACCCAGGCACGCAACGCCACACAGGCGACACAGGCCCGGCAGGCGACCGGATATGTTTCGCCTTACTCGCCTAGCAATCCTTACAACCCCGCCACCGCGGGCAACGTGGCGCGGCCTTACCCCGTGAACACCGGCATGACTTACTACACACCGGTGAACACGACCGTCAACCCGCGGACCACCGTAACAAACTCCCCGGTCATCTACCGCGAAGTGAGTCAGCCCACGAGCTACCGGGTGAACAGCCCCCTGCTCACCACCCGTAGCGCCGGGCTGAACACCCGTGTGGCTACGCAGACCGAACCGATGGAAACCCTGCCGACAACTTCCACGACCACCGCGACGACCCCGGCGGTCAACACCCCCCGCCTGAGCCTCCCGGCTGTGAATACCCGCGTGGGCAATCTAAACACCCGTGTCAATACGTCCGTGAACACGCAGACCGAACCCGTCGAGACCCTGCCCAGCACGACCGATACCCCGACGGCGACGCCTGCGACGACCACCCCGACACAGACCCAGACTCACACCGAGTCGCAGCCCGCGACGACACAGACTCAGACCGACACCACGCAGACGCACGAAACCAATACCCCGGCGACCCAGACAGCCGACACGACCGAGGTTGCTCAGAACCAGCCGGCGACGACCCGCTACGCGGCGAACAGTTCGCCTTGCCCGAAGGTCAACCGGCACGAGATCAATAACCGGATCGCCAACAACCTCCGCAGCAACGCGGCCAACACGGCGCAGTCCCTGATCGCATGCAGCCAGCCCAGGTATGTCCACGACTACAACTACTACAACACGTCGACCGATGAGATGGCTAACCGTGCGGCCATCGGCAACCAGCTGGCGCAGGGGTTAACGGTAGCCCATGATTACATCGGCGGGCCCGAAACCCCCAAGACCTACTACCGTGTCGCCGGCGGTGATTTCACTGCCGTCAAAGTCTCGCCGCCGATCCCCGAGTACCCCCCGACCGTCCGTCCGATCAACACCGGCGAGATGAGTGACCGTCAACTGGAAATCGAGATCGAGTACGGCCCGGGCTTGATCGAGGGTTATATGCGAGAAGCGACCGAACTGCGTGACGACGCGAAGCGTTACCGCAAGATAGCGCAGGACCGCAGGGACGCCGCCGCGCGTGCACGTACCGATGCCGAAGCGGCGCGTAAGAAGGCGAAGAGCGCCAAGACCGATGAAAACCGAGAGTTCTGGGAGCAGCAGGCCCAGGCCTATGACAGCCACGCCGACATCCTGGAAGACTCTGCCAG
>JAJDCV010000141.1 GCA_029260675.1 Phycisphaeraceae bacterium | reverse complement strand
CTACGAACGCGATTTCCACGACATCGTCATCAGCGCCAAGAGCCCGGACCCGACGCTGTGAATCGAGGCGTACACCGAGATCAGCAAGCGTTTCGATCACCCGCTGCACCTGGGCGTCACTCATGCCGGGCCGCGCGAGACAGGGGCGATCCGCTCGGTCGCGCCATTGAGTCACCTATTAGCCAGCGGGATCGGCGACACCACCCGCATCAGCTACGCCAGCGACCCCGCACTAGAGGTCGAGGATGCGCTGGAACTTCTTTACTGCCTGGAGCTGCGAGAGCGTGTCGGTGTGGACCTGATCGCCTGCCCGACCTGTGGGCGGATCCAGGTGGATTTATTTACGCTGGTACAGGAAGTCCGCAAGGCGTTGGCCGAGCACATCGAGCTTCCGATCAAGGTCGCGGTGATGGGTTGTATCGTCAACGGCCCCGGTGAGGCCGAGGGCGCGGACGTGGCGATCTTTGCCGGCGACCGGCGCGGGATTATCTACGTCCAGGGTGAGAAGGTCGCCAACGTCCCGGAGGAGAATATTCTGGCCGCACTGCTGGATGAGTGCCAGAAGTTCCAGGACAAGGTCCGCCGTGGCGAAGCGAAACTCGGCGAGAAAGTCGTCGACATCATCCCACCGGACCCGATCGGCGAGTTGGGCAGTGGCGTCGACAAGATTGTTTCGGGGAACGTCGAGAAGGTGACGAAGCTGACGGTTTCGGGTGAGTGATAGACCGTTCTGCAACGCATGTCTGTTGGCTCCGTCATCACATATATGAAGGTTCTGGCATGACCGAATTTCAAGCCCACGATCCCTTAAGTGATGAGCAAGCCAGGGCGATAGTCACCGACACGCCTTGCCTGGCCTGTGGTTACAATCTGCGCGGGCTGAACCCCGATGGTTTCTGCCCCGAGTGTGGCCATTCTAACCTGCGGACCGTTGAACATCGCCGGAGCATGACCAAGCGCGAGTTGGCTGCGTTGGCGTTTCGAATTGCGGCGATCTGGATGGCTCTGGGATGGATAGAGGAATTTCTCCGCACTTGGGGTAACTTTTATGGTGGCAACTGGATTCAAGTTGTAATGTCGGCCGGTTCGGCCGGTCTGTACATTCTTGTGAATGTGATGCTTTGGCTGAAAGCTGACGTTCTAGCGAAGTATGCTATAAGTCATGATGGCCCGATATCACTATGTGGAAACTTCATCTATCAGCAATGCTTGTCGATCGCATTCAGTGTCATTGGAATGGTTTACATCGTGTACGCCATATCAGACACTTCATGGGCGATTTCGGCATGGTTGTCTGATACATGGCAGAAGGAATACTCGCTGATCAGGTTTGTATCCTCTGCGATGAGCTTTGTGATCGGCTGTGTTCTACTTGTCGGTGCGGGCAAAATAGCGCGCACCGTGATGTGGCTGCGCACCGCAGGAATACGCACCAAGTCCGAGAAGTCAACGAAATATTAGCTGCTTACGCCGGCGCGATCGTCACCGTCAACCCCCGGCTGGCGAACTGGTACTTGTAAAGCTCTGCGCGTTCGCGGTGGGTGGTCAGGAGCATGGATCGGCCGCGGGTGTGGGCTTCGAGCATGCGGCGGACGGCGGCCTGATTGCTCAGTGGGGTGATCTTCTTGATCGTGATCACCACGTCTTCCATGCCGAAGACCTGGTCGTTGTGCAGGACGACTTTCCAGGGCGGCAGCATCCCGGGCCTGGGCCTGGCCGGGCGGCGCGTGGGGGTGGGGGTTTGTGTGGCGGCGTGTGGGGTGGGTGCGTCTTCTTCGTGCTGACGCTCTGGCTGTGATTCTTGACTGGTTTCGTCATCGAACGCGTCTTGCGGCTGGCCGGTCATGGCTCTCTCTCCTATCCCGGAACATAAAATATCCCTGACCGAAAGCGATTCAGGCCTATGTCCTGGGCCCAAGTCATCACCGCGTCCTTGCTTGGTGTCGGCCGGGTCTGCGAACTGGCCCGAGCGACGGTGTCACTACACAGAGCATTATACCACAGGCCCGGCGTTTTGTGCCACCCCTGCGGCGCCCTCATGGTCTGGGGGTTTGGGGGATTTAATCGCTGCGACCGCCAGCCACAGCGTCATGATAAGCCCGATCAGGCCGGGGTAATCTCGTATCGAGATGAACACATCCTCCCGGGAAACCCGGCGTAGCACCACGTAAACACACACAAAGACGGTAAGCCAGAGCAGGTATGCGATCACCGCCACCAGGGCGGGTCGGTTCTCACGGGACAGCAGGCCGCCGGTCACCAGCCAGTACAGGATCAGCAGCATCAGCAGTATCTGGAACTGGATGTGACCGACTTTGTAGAATTGCAGCGCGACCGCGATACCCGCGACGCAAGCCGGGGCCAGGGGCACCCGACGCCACCAGCACACCAGCCACGTCGCGCCGGTAAACAACACCAACGCCGGCAGGGACAGGTGATCGGCATCGGGATTTTCCATCCACAAGGACAGCGGAGAATACGGCCCGCGCAGGAAGCGGAAGATCGAAAGCCATTTGGATGGCCTCTCGCCGGCAAAGGTCAGCGGGTGAAGCGTGGACTCGCCCCAGACCCACCCACTGGCCAGCATCCCCAGGCCGACAAACACGACACACCACACGCCCAGACGGATACGCAGCCGGCGGCGATCGAGCATCAGGAACGGCAGCAGGGCGATGGGGTAATACTTCAATAGCACAGCGCCGGCCAACGCCGCGGCCGACAGGGTATCGCGTTTTTGTAGCCGGAGGTGCAGCGCGACCAGGCAGAGCCCGGCCGGGAGGATATCGAAATAGCCGTAGTGTGCAATCAGTAGCGCCAGGGCCGGGCCTAAAAGCATGAAAGCCGCGGTGAGCCATGCGTGTATGGCGGGGCGGTCAGCCCGCTTCAGCGCCAGCCTGATCAAACACAGCGCCGCCCACATCCATGCAAAAACCATCAGCAGCTTCGGCAGGAACGGGTCGATCCGGTACGGCAGCGCAAGGAGGTTGTAGAGCGGGCCGTACGCGTTGCTCGAGTGCTCACCCCAGGGCGGGGCCTGTGCGTCGAGGATGATCTGCCATTGCAGTTGGTAGGCGTCGTAATCCAGGCGGGAGCCTGTCAGGATCGCGTAGACCATCCAGAACCCGGCCGCCAGGAGGACGAGCCACTTCAACCATACAGTTTGACGGCGCATTTCAGCGGGGAGGCGTCCCATGCCAACCGACGCGAAAACCGGCACCCAGAGCAGTGCCGCGATCAGTACCATCAAAATGGCGGCGAATAAATAGATCATGCAATGTGTGGCGAAGCGTCCCGAGGGACCACCACCTTTGAACAAATAGGTTATGTAGGATACATGGGTTAGATATGTTACAGATTTGGATACGCAATTGCGACACCGTGGTGTGATAATCAACGGTGTCGCATTGAGTTAAAGAAACACTGTTCAAAGCGGAATCGCTTAGGTACAATGCGGTCCACATATGACACAAGCAGGCTCGGGCGGGCCTGCTGGGACGGGCGATCTGAAACGACATGGTAGTTTGACTGATCGGATAGGTGACTAAACTCGTCGCGGTTCACAACAGAACCGGGGTTACGAGAGGGGCGACAATCAAAGGGGTGGGAACGAATTCGCAACAAGCCCAAGGCGCCGGGGAGCCGGGCGGTAGTGCGCCTCCGATGGTCGGCCAGTCCCAGGCCATGCGTGACTTGGGCTCGCACGTGGGTGCGGTTTCGCACCGGCGGTGCACGGTCTTGGTCGAGGGGGAAACGGGCACGGGTAAGGAACTGGTGGCCCGTCACATCCACGCGGGCAGCCGCCGCGCCGCGGGACCTTTTATCCCGGTCGATTGCTCGACGCTGCCACAGACCCTGTTCGAGTCACA
>JAJDCV010000140.1 GCA_029260675.1 Phycisphaeraceae bacterium | reverse complement strand
CAGAGGTTCCGCAGGTAGATCAGCCAGCCGGTGCCCTGGCCGAGGAACCCGACGATGTCTTTGCGCCAGATGAAGTAGGTGATGAGCATGGACGCGCCGATCAGGCTCATCCACCAGAACGATGTGGGCACGACGGATTGCTTTTTCTTTTCGCTGACCAGCCACTGCACGACCATCCGGCCGGTGAACAGGACCTGGCCGAGCAGCCCGAGCGTGACCCACGCAATGCCGACCGGTGTGGATATATTCAGAAGCTTGAAGGTGAACGAGCGTGAGTCGTCTTTTTGTAAGAGCAGCAGGGCGTACTGCTCGGGGGTCATCGCTTGGGTCTGGCCGTCGAGCGTGGTAACCATGTAGGTCGGCGAGGGGTGTTCCTTATCCGCGGCGATGAGCCTTGTGGATTCGACCATGGCCGGTGTGTCGTTGATGGCCACGCCGGGGGTCCACTCGCCTGGGCGCATCTGCATGGCCAGATACCCCACGCCCAAGACGGCGATGAGGATAAAGCCCATAACCATGTACCGGCGTTTCACTTCGTGTTCCTTGGTGCGTCGCCGGGTCCGACCGGGTCGACGGATGTATCGCGGTAGCGTTTGATCATCCAGCGCACGACCAAGAGGTCCAAGAGCCCGGCGGGTCCGCGGCTAAGCAGGCCCATGCCGTACTTGGTCGAGCCGCTGTGGCGGGCGTGATGATTGACGGGCATCTCGTCGATGCGTGCGCCGAGCATCCTGGCGTAGGCGGGCATGAATCGGTGCATGCCTTTGAATTGCAGGGGGAATTGTTTGGCGATCTCTGAGCGTACGACGCGGGCGGAGCAGCCGGTGTCTCGGACGGGGTCGCGGAGGATCCATAGACGCGCCTTGCGTCCGATGAGGCTGCCGATCTTGCGTATCGCGTGGTCGTTGCGGTTTGCCGAGCGGTCGCCTTGGACCATGTCGGCGTGGTCGGCGTCGATCTTGGCGAGCATGGCGGGGAGGTCCGCCGGGTCGTTCTGCAGGTCGGCGTCGAGTGTGGCGATGCATCGGCCCCGCGCGGCCTGGATCCCGGCGTGCATCGCGGCGGACTGGCCCCTGGGCGCGGGTCTATGCAGGACGCGCAGCCAGGGGTGTTCGGCCTGCAGCGAGGTGAGTTTTGCGAGGGTCTGGTCGGTGGACCCGTCATCGACGACGATCAACTCCGCGTGGATCCCCGCATCGCTCATCGCCTGGCCGACCTGTTCGACCAGGGGGGTGACGTTGTCCTGTTCGTTCAGCGCGGGGACGACGATCGACAGCGTGGGCGAAGTTTGTGTTGAAGAATCCGTCGGATCGTCCGCCGGCCCGGGGCTGGTGTGGTTTGGGTCGGTGAGGTGAGTCATGGTCCACCCGGCATCGTAACAGATCGGCCGGGGGCATCGCCGGGGGTGGGCCCTGTGCCCGGGCTGTGTGTGGAAGTGTTCATCAAGGGCCCGCGCGACAGGGGGATCAGCATCACGCTCATGAGCACGATGGCCCAGACCGACCAGCAGACCATCGCCTTACCGGGGTAGTGCCTCAGGGCGAAGCGCATACTCAATGCGGTGATCAGCAACAGGCTCACGCCCAGACCCAGCCAGAAGTACCAGGTCATCTGCGCGACGATCGGGTATGGCAGGACGCCGCGGTCGACGAGTGTTGTTTGGAAGTACATCCCCGCCGGCAGAGCGACGGAAGCGGCTGCGAACAGCGCCAGGTGTGGCCAGCGTGTCAGCCGCCAGATCCGGGCGTGTCGTGCCTCGGCCGAGAGGTCGCTGAAGAGTCTGAGGCACTGGCCGATCAGGATCGCCGCCGCGGGCAGTATCGGCAGCAGGCCCGCCAGGCCGTCGTGACCGGGCCCCGTGACGACAAGGAACAACACACACAGCAGCCAGGCCCAGCCGATAAATACTCGCCGGCGGACGCCTGAAGAGGATGCGCTGAACGGCTGGGCGAGCGAACCGATCAGCCACAACGTCCATGGCAAGACCAGCACCAGGACCAGCAGGCCCCGGTCTGACATAGCCCGCCCAAACGCGCCCGGGCTTTGCATGCTCTGCGGCCAGAGCCCGCTGATCCACTGCTCCCAGATGTGGGTGTCCTGCCCGTGGACGTAGAGCGCCCAGGGCATGACCATCAGGCCGGCGATGAAGACCGAGGCGACCAGGCCTAACAGGTGGCTGATCCGGTTAGGGCACATGATCGAGATGACTAGTATCGGTATGAGGACGACGGGCATCGCCGCGAACCCACCGGTGAGGATGGCCATGCCCAGCGCGATCCCGCAGACGATCCAACCCAGGGCCTGGCGGGGCAGTGAGGGCGCGGGCCTTAGTGGGCGGAGCGCCCACATCGCCGACGCGACCCCGAGGGTTTCCAGTCCGACCAAAGGCATGTCGGGCGTCCCGGCGCGGGCGTACAAGATCAACACGGGGCACGCCATCGCGGTCAGGCCGGCGAATGATGCGGTCTTTAAGCCGCCGACGGAGAACCCGGCCCAGAAGATAGCCGCGATGGTGAGCAGCCCAAACGCCGCGGTCAATAAACGCATTTTGAAAGCGAGGTCGGCGTCGGTGGCGGTCGACGGGTCAAGCGAGCCGAACGCGATCTGGTTGAGCCAGACGATGCCCGGCGGCTGGTCGAGTTGAGGTTCGCCCTGGCTGACGGGGACCAGGGATTCCAGGGTGACGTCGCCGTGATACAACGCGTGTCGGTGTTGCCAGGTTTCGCGTGCGAGTTGAAGGCTGCGTGCCTCGGCGTCGTGTAGTAATCCGAAGGTTCCCAGGTGTGTGTACAGGGGGAGTGAGGTAAGCGCCAGCATCGCCAGAAGGATCAGCCACGCCATCGGACGATCGCGGGTCAGTGTGGGGCCGGCCTTGCCAGGGGTCTGGGTCGGACCCGGGACCGTTTGGGAGGAGACCGTCTGGCTGTGAACTTTGCGAGCCTCGTCTGTGTGAGGTGCCGTGGGCTTGTCCCCAGTGGATCCGCCTCCGGTCCCCCGGGATGTCCCTGAACCGATCGTTGAGGGGCCCTTTGTCCGCTGCGCGTCGATGGGCGCGGGCGGCGTGGTCCCGGGTTGATTGGCTTGGTTGGGCATCGGGTGGGTGGTCCGGCGTGATGGGTGCTGATTTCGTCGGACCCACCATTCTAATCGGGCGTGGGGGCGTGTGCGAGCCTGCCATACGAGACCCGTCCTGTACGGGTCTGGGTGCGGCCTTAGTCCGAAAGAGAGCGTTCCAACTGCCGCAGGTATACCCGGGCCCGCTGTTTTTGAGCGGGATCGAGGGTCTGGCCGCCGAACCGGACCCGGTAAAAGGTGTCGGTCAGCGTGAGGACTGGGTCCATCGATTCGGGGTGATCTTTTACGAGCCCCAGTGCGAAGTCACGGGGATTCTGCCAAGGGGGCCTGACGTAGCCGTGCTCCGTCAGTAAGGCACTCATTTCGATATAGAAGGCGAGTTGCTTTGCGAGGTCGCGTTGATGTGCGGGCGGGATCGTAGTCAGCTTGAGTTTCGTCAGACGCCTGCGTCTGACAATCACGACCCTGAACAACACGGAGGTGGTGATGGCGGCGAGTACAGCCGAACCGATCGCTTTGCTGGTGTTGGCCTTATCCATCTTCCATGCGGTGGGCAGGATCTTGATAAAGGTGATGAGTTGAGCCACCCAGCTATCCGGGCCCGAGACCCAAGCGGTGAGTTGGTTGTTAAAGCCCGAGAGAAGTGCTTGGCGTGTACCGACATCGTACGCGACGATGGAGCGGATCCAGCCGAACTCGATGTGTTCATACGCCTCACGCATGAGCGTCAACCAGGTCCGGTCCTGGCGGTCTTGACGGTCGATCTCCTGCGCCGGCGTGGCGTCGTAGCTGCGCCAGCCCCGTCTGGGCCCGAGGTTGACCTCGGTCCAGGCGTGCGCGTCGCTCTGCCTGACGACGTAATACCCGCCGAACTTGTTGTACTCGCCGGCGCGGAAGCCGGTCACCACGCGGGCCTGCATACCCAGTGACCGGGTCATCGCCGCCAACGACGACGCGAATAACTCGCAGTGGCCGGTGCGGTGACCAAACATGAACTCGATGATCGGTTCACGGTCTCGGCTGAACCGGTGCCCGGCGATCTGGTAGCTGTAGCTGTTTCGCAAGTAACTAGCCAGGGCCTGGGCGATACGGGCGTCATTGGGATCGTAGTCGGCTTGCGGGTCTCTGCTTAGGTTTTCCTCTGCGAGGATGCTCCGCGCGAGGGCGGCTATCCGTTCGGGTTGGATGGTCCAGCCCCGCGCGTACTCCGTGCGAAGGAATTGGGGTGCCTGTGGGGCATGCATCAACGTCGGGCCGATGGTGTTTGGTTGGCCCAGCCCCCGGTAACGCCGGTCGAGTTCTTTAACGGTGAATTGAGGCCAGCTGATGTCGTAGACCACCGCGCCCAGGACCGACCCGCCGGAAGACAGCTGCAGGTCTTCCTGGCTGAAGACAACCGAAGAGATGTGCTCACTGAAGAACTGGGTGACCGGGAGCATGGTGAACAGGTTGCGGTGGCCGATCTGCCTGAGTGTGATCCGTGCCCGCACCGTGGGGACACTGGTTGGGATCTGAGCCAGGACCAGGCCCCGGATGGGCACCCGGATCCGCCGGTCCGTGCCGGTGACGGCCTGGCCCCGCTTCCAAGTTCGGGTCAAACCGTCATAGGTGTCCAGCGCCGCGCCGCGCATCAGCCAGGAGCTGTTTTCGACCGGGTCGCCGTACATCTCGATCCGCACGTTCATCACCGGTTCCTGGCTGCCTTGGGCGATCGGCGGGCCGTCCAACCTGACCTGCTGACTGAACCCGACCTGGCGGGGGCGCAGCACGCTCTCGTTTTCCCCGGCGATGGTCATGTCCTGTGACCGGGGGATCAGGATGAATACCGCGACCGCCGACGCGGCACACGCGACAGCGATCAAGGCGGCGGAGGCCCTGAACTGCCAGCGGTACCCCCTGCCGACCACGGGCTTGGGCCGGGTGGCGCGTGTCTGGTCGGTCGCGGCCCGGCGGTTCGCCTCGTACACACGGTCATGACTGCTCTTGAGCTGAAATACCAGCACCGTCACCATCGCCAGCACGCAGTACACCCCCAGCAACACGCCGTAGATGATCGATACGCTCAGCACACTGGCGCCGATCATCTGCAACATGCTGAGTATCAGCAGCTGCCCGTATTCGCGGTTGCCCTTGCGGCCGAAGAGGATCAGGACCTGCAGCCACATCGTGAAGTGGCCCATCGCGACGATCATGTTCGGCTTGGTCAATGCGAACGTTGCAAACATCCATGTCACTGCGGCCAACGCCATCAGATTGATCAACCACCAGGGCAGGGGTCGGCCCCAGGGGCTGTCGGTCACATAACGCGACAGCACCACCAGCGTGCCGGCCACCAGGAGCATGCCCGGGTTGGCCTCGGCGTAGCAGAACGTCAAGATCCCCAGGAGGATCTGGTAGAACGCGGTACGGCTGAATGTCTGCGTGAGGTCCATAGACGGTTGTGAAGATGTCCTATGCGATTCAACTAAAGATAAAACGATCCAGACTCAACGGTGGATGCCTCATCCGGGCGGTACGGGCTGCGTTTTCTGGCGGGTGGTACTTTGGTTGTAGGTGTCAGATGGATGCAACAGTGTCTGCGTCCGTCGGCCGTTGCCGGAAACGTTGATGATCGATGCCCTTGGGGTGTTTTCGTCAGGGTTCAGCTTCGGGTCGTTGGGCCGAACGGTGACGGTCGGCTTGCCCGGTGGCGTGTGCGGGGCCTGCGGCGTGTCCGAGAGGTCCAGCTGCGCCAGGGTATCCAGCAGCCGGCGGCGGTGGGCCTGGTTATGGTGCATCGGCACGTTTGGGTTCCCGGCACCGGAGACTGTGAGCCCCACATGGATACCGTGCAGGTAGGCCTCGCGGATCAGCGACCCGGTGAGGTTGATCGCCTCTTCCTGTGCGTCGATCCAGCCGGTGTCTTCCGTTACGACGGTTTGAGACGCAGGTGAAGAAACGGGCCTTGTCAGGTCAAGCTGGATCATCATCCTGGGGGGTCTGGGTTTGGCCATTTCTCTGGACACCAGGTTGCTGGTCCGGGCCGAGTGTTTCCAGTCGATGAGTTTGTAGTTATCCCCGGGGCGGTAGGGCCGAAGCCCGAAGAACTCGTCCATCCCGCCGCCGCGGTCGGCGTGCTTGGCGTTACTGATGTCGGTGCTGGATAAGGACAGCGCGGCCTGCCGGTTCAGCCGGCGAAGCGGCGGGTAGACCAGGACCTCCCCGGCCTGTTGGAATGCCAAGGCCTTGCGGATGATCCCGAAGGGGAAGCCCGAGCGGACGATGATCTTCTCGAACCTCAGCAGCCCCCGGCGAGTGGGCCAACAGGGGGCTTCGGCCTGGATCGATTGACCCGGGCCCAGGTGCAGGACCCACCCAAACGGCCTGCCCTTCAGCCGTGGTGGCGTCTCACCCTTTGGCCCCACGCCACGGCTGCCACGACGGTAGCCGTCCCAGGTCTCGATGATCTCGATGCTGAAGCAGGCGAATCGTGAGTGGTTGACCAGGTGGTGACGTAGCACCAGGGGTTCACCTGCCACGCCGCGCGACGGGGTGAGGCGTTGCACATGGATGCCGTTGAGTGTGATCAACGCCCCGATCAGTGACACACCAAACGCACCGATCACCAGGCCCAAGGCCCAGAACAACAGGTTCGCCTGGGTGTACAATGCGGCGAACGTGATCAACGCCGAGACCATCAGGTAGATCAGGCTCCCGGGGCAGAGTTGGATCCGGTTGTACGACTTTACCATCACACCTCCACGGCCCGGCTGACGCGGACCGGCCGCCGGCACACCTACTGCATGTACGGCTCGCCCATCTTCAGGGTCTCTTCCTTCAGGTCCGGTGGCTCGGGCTGGTAATGGTCTTCGCCGTACACCAGGGTCACCAGCAGGCGTTGGCTTGGGCCGGGCAGCAACCGGTCCGAGGTGGCGGTGTTATACCCGTCGCGTTGGACGATGATGCGCACCCAGTGGTCCAGATAGCCCGCGCCGGGCTCATCGACCGGGAGCGCAAACGTACCATCCACCTCGCTCTGGACCTGCGGCAAGGTTCTGCGGGATAGGTAGTTTGGTTCCAGCGTCAGTTTGATCGATGCTAGAGGGATGCCATGACCTTCCGCAAGGCGTGGATCGTCTTTACTGACAACCAGGATTTTGGATTCAGCGCCCTCGACCACGATGCCTTGCATATGATATGGACTACATCCCATCAATACGCAGAGCATGGTAGCCAACACCAGCCTGGCGGCCCACACCCCCAGCCCGTCGGTTGTCTTCATGGATCACCTCAATCGGCACGGTGTCATAGTCGATGACGAAGCTCACCGCGATATTAGAATCGGTTACAGGTGCGGGACCTTGGATTTTTCGACCTTGGGCAGGTCTTTGATCCCAGATAACCCGAAGGCTTCCAGGAAGCCCTTGGTCGTGCCGTACAACATCGGTCGGCCGATCTCCTCGGCGCGTCCGACGATCTTGACCATGTGTCGGTCCATCAGGCTGCGGAGCACCTCGCCGCAGGCCACCCCGCGGATGCTCTCGATCTGCGCCCGCATGATCGGCTGCTGATACGCAACGATCGCCAGCGTCTCCATCGCCGCGGGGCTTAGCCGGGTCTGCGCTCGGCTCTTGTGCAGTTCGCTCAATACGTCCGCGTACATCGGCAGCGTCAGGACCTGCAACCCGCCGGCAACCTTCTCGATACGGAAGCTGCGCCCGGACTTCTCGTAGACCTTGTTCAGCTCGTCGGCGGCGTCCTGGACGGCCTTGGCGCCGACCTCGCCCAACAGGTCGGACAGCTTCGCCGCGGTCATCGGCCGATCGGTCGTCAGCAACGCCGCCTCGACCTTCAGCGCCAACGCCTCGGCCTGCTTCTTGGTCAACACAGGCTCGGCGGGCTTGGACTGGGCTACCTTGGACTCGGCGGCCTGAGGTTCTGGTGCAGTCTCGGCCTGCTCGGCCGCGTCCTGGTGTACAGCTTGGTCGGTGTCGGTCATACACCCATTGTACGGCAACTGTATGTGAAAGGTAGTTTGGCTGGTGGTGTGGGTGTGTTTGGGATTTTCAAGCCGAGATTGTGGAACGCTTGTAGAACTGAGGATTAAACAATCCACATCATTATCCGGGTGCCACTTTTTCCAGCCATTGTGTGAGTTTCTATTTCAACTTTGGGGAAAGGGAGTGATTGCAACGCTCCTCCATTTTCAATAACCCGCGAGCGATCTTGATAACCCCCGGCTCGTTCATTTCACCAATCCAACGGCTGTTCTTAATGGCATTTGACGAGTGAGGTTGTCGATGCCATAGGCAATATTCCGACTCGTCGTTGACTGGAAACCCGGGTTTAAATTGGACATGCTCCGCGTTGTTGATACGAACGACAATCTCATCACGTTGCCAACCGGTAGATACCAATTCTCGGATAAGTGCCTCAATGGATTCTCGCCCCGGTGTAAAACACGGGACGCAGAAACATTCGGGCGAATCCGGTGTTCCGACTATTACCACTTGTGGGTGCGTGTCATCACCGATCTGGTAGATGTGGCCCCGGATGTTTACGCCCCCGCTGCATTCAGTGTCAGCCTTGCCAGGTTCTGTGTATCGCCTTTGTCGCGTTCATATGCCTCGAGTATTTCCCGCCAAGATAGGTTGCGACGTGTCCGTCGCGCTTCGTTCCACGCATAACCGATGAAAGTTTTCGGGTTATGGAAGTATGCGTAGAGTTCGTCATGCCCCATCGAATTGAACACATCAATAGCCCGGTCCATAGCGGACAGTTCAGATGCGCAGAACTCATCGGTGTCCGGGGCATACGTACTTTTTGCGCCTGCCATGGGTCGTGGGCCATTTAGGGTCACCACATCGAATTTATCCGCGGATTCACGGCCTTCTAAGATGCGTTTGGCTCTGTCGTAAGCGGGCTTGGCGACCGGCCCATGTTCCCAAGATTCCAGCACACCGCCAATCACTGGACGACCCGTTTCGGCCACATGGATCGCATCAACCAAGGCGTGAATCTTGACAAAGTCATAGATATCAAAAAGCGCATTAATACGCTTCAAGACATATGCCACCACCAAGTCGTAGCGATATTCGTTGAATGGTGAGAGTTGCTTCATGGGATCACCCGGTCCATACACTCAACGCTGATGCCCATAGTATACAGGGTATTCCAGAAATATCAAACAAAAACCTAACACGATGTGGATTATTGAATGCTACCGCTTTGAAGCTATGCCAGTCCGCCGTTGGTGCGCAGGGAGGCGACGCGGGGCTGGAGGTTTCGGCCGGGGCAGACGGTGGGGCCCAGCTCGCGGTGGGTGTAGACCCGTCGGACCGGCACGCGGTACTTGGCCATGAGGTGGCGGAGCGTGGATTGCAGGGCGGTGAGTTGGGCCTGGGAGGGGGATTGCTTCTCGAAGTTACCCAGGAGCATGACCCCGACGTTGTGGGGGTTCTGGTTGCTGACGTGGGCGCCCTGGTAGGCGATGTTTCGGCCTTCGATGACCCGGCCGGCCCGGTCGATGACGAAGTGGTAGCCGATGTCGCCCCATCGGCGGTCGCGGGTGTGGATGTTGCGGACCTGTTCGAGTCGGGCCTTGGTGCTTTGTTCGTCGGTGAACCAGACGGGCGTGTGGCCTTCGTGGTGGACGGTAATCCGGCTGACACCCTTCATGGGGTTGACCTTCGAGCGGATCGGTCCGGAACGGGTCCACCATGATCGGGGTCTAAACCCCGGGGGGCCAACGGCTGCGGGGGCGCGGTAGGGTTGGGCGGGTTGGGGCGCGGCGACGGTGCGGGCGGCGGCGTTGGCATGGGTCGGCTGGCTGATGCTGCCTGGCCAGGGGGTCCCGGGCCGGCGCGTCAGGCTGGTCGGTGTCTGGGTACAGCCGGTGCCCCCGGCGACCATCAAGCCCAGCCCGGTGATCAGCATTTCCCTACGGGTGAATTTCATGCCTTGGCCTGTCGTGAGTGGCCCGCGATGCGTGCGCGGATTACGGGTAATCCGCCGTCATAACCTAACAAAACATCGGCCTTGTGGGCGAGGGGTCTGGATAATTTTTGTGGCTGTTCGTGCTTCAAGGGGCGGGTTATGCGGTGTCGGGTACTTGTTTGAGTCAGCGGTTTAGGCGGTGTTTTTCGTGGTCGGGGTCGTGGTGGATGGCGGCTTAAGCCGCCTCCGCCGGGGTGGGGGAAGCCGGGGTGGGTTTTTGAGTTGTGTTGGGTTTGGGTAGTGCTACACGGCGGGCGATGAGGATCCACGGGTGGCTGGGGTTGCCCTGGTGTGGGTCGGAGAGGATGTCCCAGCCGCCGACGGCCTGCAACTGGGTCATCAATTCCGGGGCCCGGTAGCAGCGCTGGGCCTCGCGCGGGTTGCGGGCCTGGTTGGGGCGTTTGGTGATGATGACCAGCACGCCCCGGTCGGCCAGCACGCGGTGGGCATCACGGAATAGAGCGACCGGGTTGTCGTGGGTTTCGATCTGGTCAAAGAGCAGGGCGACGTCGGCGGAGCCGTCTTCCAGAGGGGCTCTGTGCGGATCGGCCTGGTGGGTGAACGTGGGGGTGTCGCCTGGGTAGGCCTGGCTGGCGGCACACTGCTGGGCCAGTTGGATCTTTGCCGCGTCGGTGTCGGTGCCGATGCAGGTCACGCTCTGTTTGGCCAGGAGGTGGGCGATCAGCCCCGCGGAGCAGCCCAGGACAGCGGTTTTCCTAGGCTCGCCGGGGCCGGGGTTGTCGGTTTTTTGTTGCTCGATCTGTGACATCACCTGCACGGCCACGACCACGCGCAGGTCTATCCATTGCTTTAACTGGGCATCGTCCCCGTACCGCGCCCACTCGCTTAACTCGATCGACAGGCCCGGCGGATTCTGTGCGATGGGTTGTGACGATCGCGACGGGGTCCCGAACACTCGGGCGTTCCACAGTAGCGGCGTCCCGGCATACTTCTCTCGCACCACGTCCAGGTCCGGCGCGATCCGGTCGAAGCCCCATTTTTGTCGGAAGGTATCCAGTGTCTGCTTGACGCCCTGGGCGGTGTCGGCGGTGGTCTTGCGGGCGCCGCGCAGGCCGTGGCGGTGGACGTATTCGATATGTGGGATTGCGAAGCAGGACCAGCCCTTGAGCCGGGCGGAGAGGCCGAAGTCGATGGTCTGGCCGCGCATGATGTTTTCGTCATAGCCGCCGACGTCGTCGTAGACCGCACGTTTGCAGCAGTAGAAACAGCCCATCACGTGGTCGACCTCGAGCGCCTCGTTGACCGAATCGCGGTCGGCCCCGGCGTCGATGTGGTGATAACCCTTGGGGTGCAATAGCCAGTCCCCGAAGGCGTGGATCTTCCCGTCCAGGCGGAGTTGCTTGGGCCCGATGACGCCCAGCTTAGGCGGCCCCTGGTCGAAGCACTGGCAGAGCAGCGCCGCCCAGCGGGGTGTGAGCATCTGGGTGTCGCCGTCGAGCCGAACGAGGATGTCGCCGGTGGATTCGCGGACCAGCCGGTTGGCGCCGATGGAGAGGATGCCGGTGTGTTCTTCTTCGATCAGCCTCAGGAACCTATCGCCGCCGCGCCAGGTCTTGGTAGACCATTGGCGGAGGGTGTCGAGGCTGTCGTCGGTTGAGCCGTCGTCGTAGGCGATAATCTCCAATGGCGTCGGGTCGTCGTGCAGGGAGTCGTGCAGGGATTGCAGCAGGTCGCCCAGCAGGTCGGTTTGGCCGTCGTGGGAGGAGGCTTTGCCGTTGTTGTAGTTG
>JAJDCV010000139.1 GCA_029260675.1 Phycisphaeraceae bacterium | reverse complement strand
AGTTCTACGAAAAGTTCGGGTGGGTCGCGGTATCGGAAGAGTTCAACGTGCCCCACGGCGGGCCGCACCGGACGATGCTTAAGAAAGTCTGACCTTCAACGGAAAGTACAGGCCCAACCTCAACACCTGCGAGGCGCCTTGCTTTATCCCGCCTTGTGCTGAGGCTGATCGATAGGCGGCAGGTGATAAACCCGATTACCCCCGGCGGCCTTGGCGGCGTACATCGCCTTGTCCGCCGCCGCCATGAGCTGTTGGGCCGTACATGTTGTCGGATTCGTGGCCGTATAACTTGCAAGCCCCACGCTGACCGTCGTACTCAGCGAATCACCCGCTTCGGTTTCAATTTCGATCTTCTCGATATGACAACGCACCTTCTCCGCGATCGTGGTCGCACGCGCCCCGTCCACACCCGGTAGCACCATCACGAACTCGTCACCGCCGTAACGCCCGACCCGCCCGCCCACAGGGACGTTCTCGTTCATCGATGCGGCGACCAACTGCAGCACGCGGTCCCCAACGTGGTGCCCGTAGCTGTCATTGACGTGCTTGAACTTGTCCGTGTCTAGGAAAATCACAGACAACGGCTTGCCGGTCTGCCCCGCGTTTTCAAACTCCTGCAGAAGCATCTGGTCCAGCCCGCCTCGGTTGAGTGTGCTGGTCAGGGGGTCGTATTGTGCTTTGTCGCTGAGTTGCTGGTTCTCTTCTTCCAGAAGGCTGGCCTGCTGGGCGGTCTTGATCGAGATTTCGACGAGGGCTTCGTTCGCCAGGACCAACAGGTCCGCGGCCGTTTGCTGGGATGAGCTTTCGATCTCAAACAGTTTACCCAGCTCTTTCGTGCCTTCTTCGATACTCTCCAGATACGACCCGGCCTGCTCCTGGTTGAGATCAAACCACTGGCTGGCGTGCCGAAGATAACTCTTGACCCGCCCCGCCTGGTGTTCCTGCGGGCACAGGAAGCAGTCGGCGGCCTTGGCACCCAGCGCAACCGATCGGACCAGTTGCTGATATTCAGGCACGCTGTCCTCGGGGTCTTCGTGACCGCTGATCGCGGTGGTCAGGATCGCCGGCAGCATCCACTGCTCGGCCAAGGCCCCACCCACCTGCGTGTGATTCAGGTCCAGCTCCTGCTCTTCCAGCGACCGCAGCTTCCCGTGAGCGTCAACCGCCTGCTCGATCACCTTCACGTAATCAGTTCGGAGGGTCTGCAGCAACACGATCACGCCCAGATCCTGAAGCAGGCCGGCGATAAAGGCCTCTTCGTAGTGATCGAACTTGATCTCACGGGCAATCGTGTGCGCCCCCACCGCGGCGAACAGGCTGCGTTTCCAGATGATCGTCGGGTCGAAGTCTTCGCCGCCCATATCTTTGAGCTGGGGGACCAGGCTAAAGCCCAACGCCAACATCTTCACCGCGTTGATCCCCAGCATGGCCGTGGCTCGCTCGACCGTGGTGACACGGTGCCGCAGGCCGTAGAAACTGCTGTTGATGGTTCGTAGTATCTTGGTCGAGATAGCCGTATCGTGAGAAAGGACTTCGCCCAGTTCACGGATGCTCACATTCTCGTCGCCGCACATCTCGATCACACGTGCCGCGATGGCCGGGAAACTCGGGAGGCGTTCACACTTCAGGATACGGTCAAGTAACTGCTGATTCATACCCAACATACCCTTATCAATAAATAGGCCCGCACAACATCAACCTCACCACGACTGACATCTCGTCGTCGCGGTCAGGACCTAAACTATTAGTACGGTGCTTCTTGTACGCTACCGCCCCCTACACATCTTTCTGATTCGGCTATCTGGGGGGTAGCCTGTAGCAACAATATATAGTTATGCAGACCATTTACTCATTGTATGAACATTAATGCGGAACCCACGTGTGAAAAAGCGGTTACATCTATCGATCAAGCCGTAAAAGCCATGCTCTGTACTGAGATCGGATCGGGCATTGCGTTGATCGTCGGACCGGCGATAATACCCGCCAACACCCCGTATCCGCACCGGAGCCGTTAACTATGAAAATCGCCATCGCCTGTGACCACGGCGGGTATCCGCTGAAACACCCGCTGGTCGAGCTGATGAAGAGCCTGGGGCATGAGGTGCTGGACCTTGGGGCCCACGAACTGGACGCCCAGGACGATTATCCCGACTTTGCCCGATATGTCGGTCAGGCGATCCAACACGGCCAGGCCGAACGCGGCGTCCTGCTGTGCGGCTCCGGTGTCGGCGCGAGCATCGCCGCCAGTAAACAGAACGGCGTCCGTGCCGCGGTCTGCCACGACACCTACTCCGCCGGACAGGGCGTCGAGCACGACGACATGAACGTCCTGTGTCTGGGTGCCAGGATCGTCGGCCAAGCGGTCGCGGTAGAACTGGTCAAGGCCTTCGTCAGCGTACACTTCACCGCGGAAGAACGCCACGCACGCCGGCTGGAAAAAGTCAACGCGATCGAAGCCGCGCACTGATACGGCAGCGGCGTACATACCGAAATCGAAATACCACAAAGGTCAGGGCTGCGACGCGGGGGCGGGTTGCTCCACCTGACCGCTTTCCAGCACCCCCACCGCTTCGTCGAGCAGGCTGGGCCTGGACTCGGGCTTGGGCACAACCGAGGCGGGTTTGAAAGTCGCCAGCGTGGTCTGCAATTCGGTCAGGGCCAGCAGGCTCATCGCCGACGGTGCTAAAGCCAGCCGGTTATCCCAGGGCGCCATCCGCACGCCGTCACGCGCTGCAATCCGGTCGCGGACGTAGTAGCTGCCCGTCTCGTCCATCATCAGCTGCCCCACAAACCGTGCCGAGTAGCCGGCCGACAAAAGCCAACCGAGCTTGTCCTGGCCCTGTGTGACCTGATCGTCACGCAGCATGATCGACAGGAACATCAAGGGCTGGGCGTTGCGCCAATCCGGGTTCGGCGGGCTCCCCGCCGGGCCTGGCGTCAGGACAAAACCACCAAGCACATCATCGGGCCCAAGCTCCGGCTTCTCGATCACCTGGTACTGACATAGCCGCTCGATGAGCAGTGAAAGAACCGATCGACGCCTGTCCAGTTCCACCCGCCTTGCGCCGCTGCTGTCGACATCCGCCAACAGTTCCCCCGCCCGCTCGTCCGCCAACGCCAGCCAAGGCAAGGCCGAAAGATTCGGGACGCCGTCACCGCGACTCCAGAAACGATCCATCAACGCCCACACCACCTGGCCCAGACGCTCTTCGCGGGTCCGTTCGTACAGCGTCGCCAGTGCCGCAGCCGACAACGCCTCACCACCGGTGTTACCCCCCGCCTCACCCTCCGCCCCTTCCGCCGTAGCCAGCGACAGAAGCCGATCACCCAGACGATCCCGCAACGCCTGATCCGATGCCGGGGTCTCCAACAAGGTCAACAACACCAGCGCCACAACACGCGGGTCCGCCTTGTCCCCCGCCGCAAGCATCCTCTCGCCCAGACCCGCAGCAACCTGCTCCGCCCGCCTGGAATACGCCCCCAGGCTCTGGTCCTCCGGCCGAGTGCTGGCGAGGTATCGGCTGTGATGCACCATCGCGTAGCAGGCCAACGCCGCCTGATCGTCGCTGGCGACAGGCGGATCAAACCGTCCGCTGGTCGGGTGGTACGTCCCACGGACCTGCCCATCGGACGTGAATCGATTGAACAGGTGCTCAATCAACCGGTCCCCCATCCCCACCAACTCGCGCTCGCCCACCGCGTACCGCGGCAGGTCGGCGCTTGACCGCACCAACAGGCTGGGCTGGGCCCCGGTGTAAGGCCTGACCACGTGGATCGTCTTAAACCGTGCCAAACCGATCCCCCCGGGACGCCCCAGCTTCTTGATCGCCGAGCGACCCTTGCCCACACCCTTCAGCCCCAGCGCCAACTGGCTGGCAGGCGCGATGTTCCGCGATGTGGCCTCCCCGGGCCAGATCCACGACCAGTTACCTTTCTTGGCGTTTACAAACCCCAGACCGTGATAACACGGCGCAAACCGGGCGAAAACCTCGTCAGCCCCCGCGCCTGCCGGCACCGACACCGTACGCAACCCATACGCCAACTCGATATCCACGTTCAGATTTGAGCTGATATCCGACACACTTAACTTTTCAGAAGTCCGTAACGCACGCCCCGCCAACTCCGCACGGAGTTGGGCGTCGGTCATGCTTTCCAGCACGCCCGCCTCAGCCTGCTGGGTCGCCGACAACAGCAACGGCATCAGATCAATCGAGGGCCCCGGACCATCCAGTGCGTCGGTCACATCCTCACGATAAGCCTGCCCCTCCCCCACCACGATACCCCCGCTGCGCAGCACCAGCCGAACACCGATCAACCCCGTGACACGGATGGGCTTGGCTTCCTGCCGAGCCTCGTCGTCCTGCCCCAGCCAGGCCTCGACCTTCAAAAATGACCGCCGGGCGTGGCTGGAATCAAGCAGCGGCGCATCGATCACCGCCTCGGCATGCTCCGCCTGGCCTCGGGCACCCGGCACAACCATCACAACCCCCATCACCGCACCCACGACCCACCCCACGCAAACGAGGCTTCTCAGCCACAACACCCCTGCAAAGGTGTTGCCCCAAAGCCCCATCCGGTCGTTGGCTGACTGACGATGTGTTGATTCAACTTTTTTCATCTATTTGCCATTATTAGACTTATGGGATTTACTGGCCTGGATATGCCTCTTGGCATGCCCGTTGATGGTATCTTAGCGTCCTGACACGGAGTTACCTATGTTAAGTGCCGTCTTCATCATGAACGCTGATCAGATCGCCAAACGGCGAAAAATCATCATCCTCGCGATGCTGACCTTCGCCGCCCTGTGCTAGACCGACTCTGATCCTCTCAACCGGACTCATTACAAAAATAAACGCCCGCCCATAGCCATGGGTGGGCGTTTGTAGTTTATGCCTTGAGCACGATGGCGGGCTTCCCTGTCACGCCAGCTCGGGGAAGGCCTTACAGACGACTTCGACTAGGCCCTTGACGTGCTCGGTGGAGGCGTCCATCAGCTTCTTTTCCTCGGCATTGAGGTCGATCTCGATGATCTTCTCAACGCCGTTAGCACCCAGGAGGGTCGGGACGCCGACGAAATAACCTCCCACGCCGAATTCCTTGTCACAGTAAGACGCACAGGGGAGGATGCGCTTTTTGTCCTTGATGATGGCCTCGACCATGTCGATCACACCCAGGGCCGGTGCGTAGTACGCGCTGGTGCCCATGAGCTTGACGATCTCGCCGCCGCCGACCTTGGCCCGGTCGACGATCTCGTTGAGGCGCTCTTCACTGATGAACTGCGTGATGGGGATGCCGGCGATGTTGGTGTAGCGAGGCAGCGGGACCATCGTGTCGCCGTGGCCACCCAGCAGCAGCGCGTTGATGTCCTCGACGCTGAACCCGGTCTCCATCGCGATAAAGGTCTTGAAACGGGCCACGTCCAGGCACCCGGCCTGGCCGATGATCCGATTCGTCGGGAACCCGGTCGTCTTCCAGGCGGTGTACACCATCGCGTCCAGCGGGTTACTCACCAGGATCACGATCGAATCCGGTGCGTGCTGCTTGATGTTCTCGCTGACCTCCTTGACGATCTTCACATTCGTCGCGATCAGGTCATCCCGGCTCATCCCCGGCTTACGCGGGATCCCCGCTGTCACCACCACCACGTCTGACCCGGCGATGTCCTTGTAATCCACGGTCCCGGTGATCTTGCTGTCAAACCGCCCCATCGGCCCGCACTGTGCCAGGTCCAGCATCTTGCCCTTGACCATCCCCTCCGCCTGAGGGATATCCAGCACCACAATATCGCCCAGTTCCTGGCTGGCCGCCCACAGGGCACAACTGGCGCCAACATTGCCGCCGCCGATGACAGAGATTTTCGCACGCTTGGGCATGATTCTGAATCCTTGGGTCTTGGGGTGAAAAGGTCCGCTATTCGAGGACCGGCCATCATAACCAAGCCGCGGCGGCGCTCAAGCCGGGGAACCATGCGAACCACCAAATGCTGAAACGGAGGTATCCACCGATAGACAGGATGGCAGGATTGCAGATGTTAATGGGAGCTCATCCTATACCTCTTTCTGACTATCCTGAATATCTGTGGACCTTTGCTTATATAGCCCGGCCAGCATTCGGGTGCTACAATCGCCGTTTCGTCGGTGACCGCCAAAGCTCCCTCGGAATCCCCAGTGTCAGAAACTGCCCCTAAGAACATCCAAGGCGACCTGGTCGCCGACAACAACGTCAAGCTCGCCGTGGTGGTGGCACGGTTTAACGAGTTCATCACCAGGCACCTGCTGGAAGGAGCGCTGGACACATGGACCCGCTTAGGTGGGGAGAGCGAGGCGCTGACCGTGGTTTGGGTGCCGGGGAGTTTTGAGGTGCCGGTGACAGCCAAGAAGCTCGCGGAGTCAGGCAAGTACAAAGCGGTGATCTGCCTGGGATGTGTGATCCGTGGAGAGACCGATCACTACGACCACGTCGTCGAGCAGACGGCCAAGGGGATCAAGGACGTCGGCGTACAGACCGGCGTGCCTTGCATCTTCGGGGTGCTGACCTGTGATACCCTTGAGCAGGCGGTGAACCGGGCCGGCTCGAAGATGGGTAACGCCGGTCGCAGCGCCATGATGGCCGGGATCGAGATGGCGGACCTGATGAAGAAGATTTAGATTTTGGTGGTTAGTGGTTGGTGGTTAGTATTGGGTGCAAACATGAAAGACGTGATGACTGACGAAAACGCAAAGGCCGAGTCAGATCCTGATACTCGTGAAGGTGTTTCCGGGGAAACTTCCGGGGGCGGCAACCGGCGGGACGTGCGTCGGCTTGCGATGCAGGTGCTGTACCAGATGGATGTGACCGGCGTGCGCGACCGCCAGGCGATCATCGACGGGCTGGATGACGGCTTCGACAACCCCCAGGTGCGCGAGCAGGGCACAGACCTGGCGCTGGCGGCCTGGGCCAATCACAAAGAAGCAGACTGCCAGACCGCCGAGCTTGCCCCCGAATGGCCGACCCACCGTCAGCCCCCGGTCGACCGGGCGATCCTCCGACTGGCGTACCACGAAATCACCACCGGCCACGCCCCGGTCAAGGTCGCGATCAACGAGGCCATCGAACTCGCCAAGCACTACGCCAGCGAGCAGAGCCCCGCGTTCGTCAACGGCGTGCTGGATAAACTGGCAAAGCAGGCCCCTGATATCAACGAGCATGCAACCCCAACTACCGAACAAGCCCCCGCCAACCCGCAAGCCTGGCTCGATGACGCGAAGGATGAGGAGAGCTGTTAGCTATTAGCCATTAGCCCTTAGCCCTTAGCTTTAAACCCCAGACCCTGAACCCTAGACCCCGCCCAATGAGCCTCTTCAAGTCCGCACTGAACAAACTCAAGCAGGGCCTGGCCCGGACACGCACTGGGTCCGCCGCCACGGTGCGCACGATCCTCACCGGCAAGAAGCTCAGCCCCGAGCTGCTCAAAGACCTCGAACGCGCAATGATCCAGGCCGACATCGGCGTCCGCACCGCCGTCGAGATCCGCAAGGATATCCAGGCGGCCTACGAGCGCAGCGAGATCACCTCCGGCGACGAGGCGCTGGAGTTCCTCAAAGACCAGTTGCGTGCCTACTACCCCGAGGTCGACCGCACCCTACACTTCGCCCCCCCCGGCGAGGGACCGACCGTGATCCTCGTTTCAGGGATCAACGGAGCGGGCAAGACCACCAGCATCGCCAAAATCACCAAGAGTCTGCGTGACGAAAACAAAACCGTGCTGCTGGCGGCCTGCGACACCTTCCGCGCCGCGGCCGTCGAGCAGCTAGAGGTCTGGTCCGAACGTTTAGGCGTCCAGGTCATCAAGGGCCAACAAGGCGGCGACCCCGCGGCCGTCGCGTTCGACGCCGCCCAGGCCGCCGTCGCGCGCAACGTCGACGTACTGGTCCTGGATACCGCCGGCCGGCTGCACACCCAGGATCACCTGATGCGGCAGCTCACCAAGATCCGCTCGGTGGTCGCCAAACAAATCCCAGGCGCACCCCACGAAGTCATCCTGGTGATCGACGCCACCACCGGTCAGAACGGGATCAACCAGGCCAAGGTCTTCACAGAGGCCACCGACGTCACCGGCATCTTCCTGTCCAAACTCGACGGCACCGCCCGCGGCGGGATCGTCATCGCCATCCGCGAAGCCCTGACCCTCCCCGTCAAGTTCATCGGCGTCGGCGAAACCCCCGACGACGTCGAACCCTTCGACCCCGCCAAATTCGTCGACGCGATGTTCGCGGAGTAATACGGTTTCTGTGAATTTCACAGGCAGTCGTTTTTCCCTCAGCCCCCGGCTTTCAACCTTTTGCATCTACGCCACTCTTCGCTGGCGTTGTCGGGCGTGGACGCCGTGGAGGATGAGCTTGGCGGCGACCCATAAAGCCACACGGCGGGGTCGGCGGACGAAGCGGGGCAGCGGGCCCAGTCCGCCGGGGAAC
>JAJDCV010000138.1 GCA_029260675.1 Phycisphaeraceae bacterium | reverse complement strand
CCTGGACGTTAGTGGAGTGGCCGTCGACCCAGGTGACGTTGACGGAGCCATTATGCCGCGGATCGGCCTTGCCGTATTGCTGGGAGGGGACCAGGAAGCCGGGGCGGAGGTAGCCGATACCCAGGTTCCGCCCGACCGTCGTCTGCTGCTCGCCGTGGACCGAATCGGTGGCGTAGATGGTATCGGTCGGTTTGCGGACGTCGGCTTGTCGTGGCGTTTTATTCGCCAGGTCGGCGTCGAACGTGTCGGGGTCGTCCAGCATCGACCCGAGGAAAAAGACGTTCAGGCCGAAGTGCCCTTCGTTCCAACCCCTTGCCCGCATATCGGCGTCGGTCTGGGCCTTGACTTCCTCGATCTTAAACCCGCCCTTGCCGGGCTCGAACGTCGGGCAGGTGAAGGAGAGGCCGTTGGCGAGGAACCCGTCGGCGACCAGCCGGGAGGTCCACCACCAGCCGCCGGCCGGGGGTTCGGCAAAAACAGTCGCGATCTGCTTGGGCGTCATGTCCAGAGGCGAACGGTAGAGGACGAAAAACTCGCGGTTGGCGACGGAGTAGGCGGCCTGGGCGATCCCGATCTGCCGGTCGTTGCTCAGGCACTTGATCCGCTTGGCGCTCTCGCGTGCCGATCCCAGTGCCGGCAGGAGGATGCCGACGAGCAGCGCGATAATGGAGATGACCACGAGCAGTTCGATGAGGGTGAAGCCGGCGTGTTGAGATAAGCGCACCGGGCGTGTTTGCCCACGGAAGCTATTCACAAAAGGCATGTGAGTATCCCGGATATTGAAGGCAGATCGGTTCACTTACGGTCCCACTTGTTGTCGTCGGGGAATTTCCTGACGTCAGTCAACTCGTCCTGCACAAAGGGATCTTCTGGATCCTTGACCTGTACGTTTGCGCCGTGTCCGTCGGCCCAGGTGGTGTTGATCGAACTCTTGTGCCGTGCGTCGGCATGGCCGAATTGAATGCCCACGGGATCCCAGGACGGGAACAGGTAGCTGATGCCGCGGACCTGTTCGCCGTTGCTGTTGTTTTTTTCCGCGATGTTGATCGTGTCGACCAGGAAGATCGTGTCGGAGGGCTTGAGGACTTCAGAAACCCGCGGCGTCGTCTTGGCTAGCTTGAGTTGGGCGGGTGAACCTGTCCAGCCGGCCTGGTCGAGCTTGGAGCCCAGGAAGTGTGAGTTCATGCCGTAGTCGACGTAGCTCCAACGTGGGTTAATTTTATCGATATCCGTGATGGTTTTGAGGTCCAGGAAGACAAAGGCGAAGCGCCCCAAGGGTTCCATGGACGGACAGGAGTAAGCGATCCCGCCGGGGAGGTACTTGTCGGCGATCAGCTTGGAAGTCCACCACCAGCCCTTCCGGTTCGGGTTCAATGGGGCACGCTCAGACTGAGGTGCCGTATCCCATATCCACTTGTAATGGATGTAGTGATCGTCGTTGTCAGACGAGTAAGCGGTTTGCGCGACCCCGATCTGCCGGACGTTGCTGAGACACTTGATCCGCTTGGCACTCTCTCGTGCGGCACCCAGCGCCGGCAACAGGATGCCGACGAGCAGGGCGATGATGGAGATGACCACGAGCAATTCGATCAGTGTGAAACCGCGTGGGGTGGTTGTCAGTCGCTTCATATGTCCTGCCCTTTTATCGCATTCACAGAGTGCGGTGTTTGCTGATGCCTGTGTGCAGGAGATCGTCTGACCTGAGGGGATGAGTTCCCCACCTACACACAATTTTACATCGGGCGGCCTTTGGAAGACGGGCGGCCCGGTCAATCAACACAAAATCTAAGAAACTGAGCGGTGAAACACCTGTTTATCGGACGGCGGGTGGGCCCGAGCGGGGCTGAAAAACACACCGCATCACAAGCCCCGATGATATCATAATAACAGGCCAAAAGTCAATGTTTTTCGTGATAATCGTACATCCAGGAGGGCTGAACACCTAAGAAAACACAACCCGGGCCCCCAGACTGGTCGATCTAGGCATCAGGCCCCCACCCGAGCACCCAGCCCAAGCATGCCAAGCCAAGCCCCCCACCTACCTCAGCCCGGCCCCCCCGGTGCCTCAGAAGCTTCGGCCACGGCTACATCGACACCGGCATCCCCCGACAGGCCGATCCGGTGCGTGAGTATTGATGTGGAGGAGTACTTCCAGATCGAGGCGGCGTATGGGTTGATAGGCCGGGAGCGTTGGGGCGATTGGCCGTCACGGGTCCGGCGGAACATGGATCTGCTGCTGGAGTTGTTCGACCGGACGGGTTGCCGGGCGACGTTTTTCTTTCTGGGGAGTGTGGCGGAGCAACACCCGGACCTGGCGCGGCGGTGCGTGGACCTGGGGCACGAGGTCGCGTCGCACGGGTCGATGCACGATCGGCTGCACCGGATGACGCCCGAGACGCTGCGGCAGGACGTGACAGGGAGCAAGCGTTTGCTGGAAGACCAGACCGGCAAGGCGGTGCGGGGTTATCGTTCGCCGTCCTGGTCACTCACGCGCGAGACGGCCTGGGGCGTGGAGGTGTTGGCCGAGGCGGGTTTCGAGTACGACGCCTCGGTGTACCCGGTGAGGCACCCGTCGTATGGCGTGCCGGATGCGCCGGATCGGCCTTACTACTTACAGAGCGTCGAAGGCGGTGCGCGGATATTGGAGATCCCGCCATTGACCTTGCGTGTGATGAATCGGAACCTGCCGGTCGCGGGGGGCGGGTATTTTCGGGTGCTGCCGAAGTCGCTGATGATGCGTGGGCTGAGTCAGGCGGCGGCGCATGGGAGGCCCGGCGTGTTGTACTTCCATCCTTGGGAGTTCGACCCGGACATGCCGAGGATGCCTTTGAATATGAGGGGTCGGTTGCGGACCTATACCGGGCTGAAGTCGGCCGAGGTGAGGCTGGAAAAAGTCCTGCGGTCGTTCGGCGGGTGGGCGACGATCGGCGGGCAGATGAATCGGTTTGAAGACCTGGCTAAGAAGACCGGCGTGTTTACGCTGCGTCGGCAAGCGGCGGGGTGACCGAGCCGCCTTGGGCTTCTTGCCTTGCACCGCCGAGCAATTCGATCATCGGGCCAAGCGCCTGGGGCCAGTTGTACCGGCGCTGCACACAGCGTCTTGCGGCGGCGGCGACCTGCTGGCGGTAGTTGTCGTCTCGCATCAGGGCCAGGACGTACCGTGCGAATGCTTTGGGTGACTCGCCGACCAGCAGGTGTCGGCCGGGCAGGGCGCGGATGCCTTTGGCGGCCTGTGGCGAGCAGACGACGGCGCGTTGGCAGGCCATGGCTTCGAGGACTTTGTTCTGCACACCGCGCGCGACCTGAAGCGGGGCGACGACGGCGGCAGCCGACTCGATATACGGCCGGACGTCCGGGACGGTGCCGATGACCCGGACGCCGTCGTGGTTTTTCAGGGCCTTGACCCGTGGCGAGGGGTCGCGTCCGACGATCAGGAACTGGGCGTGCGGCAGCTTCCGGCGGACCAGTGGGAGGACTTCCTTGACATACCACTGCGCGGCTTCGACGTTGGGCTTGTAATTCATCACGCCGACGAACACCGCGGTCTGGCTTGCGATATCCGGCAGGGGCGCGAAGTAGTCCAGGTCGACGCCGTTTTCAACGACGGACAGGCCGGGGTGGTCTCGGAGGTGTTCGCGGTAGGTTTCGGCCTCGGGCTGGCTGACCACAGAGATGCGGTCGAAGCGGTCCTCGTTGCCGGACTCGATACGTGCGAGGCGTTGGGATTCCTGGCCGTAGACCCACTTCATCGGGCCGGTGGCGGTGGCGGCGTAGGCGGCCCTCTTTCGGCTGTCGACATCGACGAGGTCCAGGACGTGGATCGGTCGTGCCCCGGCTAATTCCTTGGGGCGGTGGGCCGGGTGAGTCAGCAGGCGTGCGTAGCGGATCATCCCGGTGCAGAAGGTGAGCACGGCATCGAAGGGGCGCTGGGTGTGCCAGTTGACAATCGTCTTGGCCAAGCGAGGGTCGTAGAACAGGCTGGGGGTGAGGGCCTGTCCTCGGATCAGGGCTGCGGCGGCTTGCGCCCGGCTGAGGATCTTCGAGGTTTTCTGGATCGCTACGCGTCCGGCCAGTTGGGAAAGCACCTGGTGTTGCTCGTCGGTGACCGTCTCATCGCTGGTGCAGGCCAGGCCGACTTCGAAGTGTCGCGACAGGAGTTTGAGCAGGTGGTAGCTGCGGATCCGGTCACCGCGGTCAGGCGGATACGGCACACGGTGCGTCAGCAACAGCACCCTGCGGGTCGGGCGGTGAGATAGCGTTCCCAATACGGCCATAACCTCATCATCGGCTGATCGGACAAGCGGGATCGGGGTTACGCGCGGGGTCCGGTAATTTGATTAAAAAAAGAAACCCACGCTCGATGAACGTGGGCTTCGGT
>JAJDCV010000137.1 GCA_029260675.1 Phycisphaeraceae bacterium | reverse complement strand
CACCGCGTCGTTGATCGGGCGGGCGTTCCGCTCTTTGACGATCTTGTCGAGGTACTGCGCGATCCCGTCCTTGTGCTGGAACGTATCTTTCTTGCCTTCCACCTGGCCATCAAACGCGATCTTCACGCCCTTGTGCAGGTAGCTGGCGACCTCCAGCCGCTGTCGGATCGTCTCGGCGTTGAACTCATTACGGGGGAAAATAGTCGGGTCCGGGTGGAATGTGATAGTCGTCCCGCTGCCCCGTGCCGTACCGAGTTTCTTGATCTTCCCCTGGGCCACGCCGCGCTTGAACGCCATCCGCCATTCTTTGCCGTCGCGCTTGACGGTGGCGGTCAGCTCTTTGGATAGCGCATTGACGACCGACGCACCCACGCCGTGCAACCCCCCGGCGGTCTTGTAGTTGTTCTCCCCGAATTTCCCACCCGCGTGCAGCGTGCACAGGATGATCTCAAGCGCCGGCTTCTTGTGCTTGGGGTGGATATCCACCGGGATGCCCCGCCCGTTGTCGCTGATCGTGATCGTCTTGCCGTCCTTGTGCAGCGTCACCGCGATCTCGCTGGCGTGCCCGTTCATCGCCTCGTCGATCGAGTTGTCAAGCACCTCCCACACCAGGTGATGCAGCCCCGCGCTGCCGACCCCACCGATATACATCCCCGGCCGCTTACGCACCGGGTCCAAACCCTCGAGCACCGTGATGTCTTTGGCGGTGTAAGTCGAGGTCATCCGTTCACCCGAACTTTCACCAGGACCTTGCGGACCGGCGCTGGATTGTCAATTGCGATGCAGGGCATATGCACATCCTGGGGCATGAACACCATGAACGTCCCCGCCGGGACACGCAGCATCACGCCCTCACCTGTGTAGAACGCGAGATCAGTATCAGCATCGTACGCCTGCTCGGCCGTCATCCCGTCGATCACCGCATACCCCATCTGTTCGCAGCCGGTCACAACAAACTGCACGTCCGCGTACCTGCGGTGCGCCTCCCATCGTCCCCGCCCGATCGGCTTGGTCTGGTACTCATCCACAATCACAAACAGATCGTCCCCGTCCAGCGCGTGGCTGCCAACCGCGTCGGTCACTGGCCGACCGCTGCGCAGGTATTCAAACGCCTGCGCGAACCGGGGGCCCAGGCGTTCGTACATGGCCGCATTGTCGAGTGTGTCAATAATCATTCGTCGTCATCCAGCAACAACGGCATCTGTGGCGGCTCGGGGACGATCCTGGCGATCCGGCCGTTCTTCTGGATCTCCGTGCCCCGACCGCCCCGGCCGGTGGTCTTGTACTTGGCCGTGCTCACGGTCTTCTTCGCGCCCCGGTTGGTTTCCACATTTAGTAGATCGCGATCCCCGGTCGATGCCTTAAGGCCCAGCAGCCGGTCTTCCTTGCCGAGCTTGATCAACAACACACCCTTGCCCGGGCCCGACAGGTAATTTACCTCATCGACCGCACAGACCATCGCCCGGCAGCGTTCGCTGATCGAAAGCAGTGTCTCGTCCCCGTGGATCTTCTCGACGCCGACGACCCGGGCGCCCTTGGCGGGGCGTGCGTACTTCCGTCCGGCGCGGGTGCTCGGCTCGACAAACGTTTCCATCCCGAAGCGCAACGCATACCCGTCGCTGGTCGCCGCCACCGCGTGTGTTGCCGGGCAGAGGTCCGGCTTCTTGGGGTCTTCGGCGATGTCGCTGATCGCCCGTGGGTCCAGGGAATACGCCGCGACGATCCGCTCCCCGTCCTTGAGTTTAAATAGCTTCTGGATCGGCTCGCCGTAGCCCGTGGTCGCCGGGATGTCGATGATCCGGCTGGTGTACGCCGCCCCAAAACTCGAGAAGAACACGATCGTCGCCCGCGTCGACCCCGCCTCGCAGGCCAGCACCCGGTCACCCTCGCGCAGCCTCGTGTTGGCCGGGTCCTTGATCTCCTTCTGCCGCTTGACCCACCCGTCGGCGGTCACCAGCACGTGCGCATCCTCCGCGACAATAAAGTCCTCAGCACTGAACTCAGGCTCGTCCTCCGGCGCCTCGATCACCGTCCGCCGTGTGTCGCCCTTGCCGTAGTCCTTGCGGATCCGCTCGACCTCTTCCCGCACGATCCCCCATCGGCCGGCCGCGTCCTTCTCCGCGAGCAGCTTCCTGATCGCACGCATCCGCGACATCTTCTCCTTCAGCTCCGCAAGCACCAGGTTGATCTCAAGCTTCGCCAGCCGGTACAGCTTCAGCTCCAGGACCGCATCGGTCTGCTCCGCGTCGAGCTGCTTGAACTTCGCCATGATCTTCTTGGCGGCGTCCGCCTTCCCGTCGGACCGGCGGATGATCTTGATGATCTCGTCCAGGGCATCGAAAATCAACGCAAACCCTTCGAGGATGTGGGCCCGCTTGCTCAGCGACGCCAGCTCGTTCTCAAGCCGCTTGGTCACGACCTCCAGGCGGAAGTGCAGGAAGTGCCAGAGGACTTCTTTGAGCCCAAGCTTCTCGGGCCGGCCGACCTCCGGGTTCTCCGTTGGGACCAGGCAGGTCAGGTTAACGTTGAAGTTCGTCTGCAACGCCGTGTGCTTGAACAGGTACGCCATCACCTTCTGCTCGTCGGCGTCCCTCTTAAGCTCCAGCTCGATCCGCACGTCATCGGTCGACACATCACGGATGTCCTGAAGCAACGGCATCTTCCTCGCGATCACGATCTGCGCGATCTGCTCAACGAGCTGCGCCTTGTTGACGGTGTACGGGACGCTGGTGATGTAGAGCGTCTTGTTGCCGCGTGTCGAAGGCCCCTTGCTCCACGTCCCACGCAGCCGGATCGACCCGCCGCCGGTCTTGTAGATCTCGCGCAGCTCATCGCGGGTGTTCAGCACCTGCCCGCCGGTCGGGAAGTCCGGGCCCTTGATCGCGTCGTTGGCGACGAGCTGGTAATCCTTGATCTCCGGGTCGTCCAACACCTTCAACAGCGCGCCGCACAACTCATAAAGATTGTGCGGTGGGATGTTCGTCGCCATCCCGACCGCGATCCCCGTCGCCCCGTTCAACAGCAGCGTCGGCAGCTTCGACGGCAGGATCACCGGCTCGGTCCGTGTCCCGTCGTAGTTCGGCCGGTAGTGGACCGTATTGTGTGCGATGTCGGTCAGCACTTCGCCGGCAACAGGTGTCAGCCGGCACTCGGTGTATCGCATCGCCGCCGCGGTGTCCCCGTCCAGCGACCCGAAGTTCCCCGACCCATCCACCAACGGGACACGCAGGCTGAACGGCTGGGCCATCCGGACCAGCGCATCGTAGATCGACGAGTCCCCGTGCGGGTGGTACGAACCCATCACATCCCCGACGACCTTGGCGCACTTACGGTGCTTGTGCTCCGCGGTGATGCGGTTCTGCCACATCGTATACAGGATGCGCCGCTGCACCGGCTTGAGCCCGTCACGGACATCCGGCAACGCCCGGCTGGTGATCACGGATAGC
>JAJDCV010000136.1 GCA_029260675.1 Phycisphaeraceae bacterium | reverse complement strand
GCCGGAGGTGATGAAGAGCCACCGTGAGCAGGGGATGCAGACCTTCAGCGACAGCCTGGTGGACCTGGTGGAGAAGCAGTACGTGCATCCGAAGGTGGCGACGGAGGTCGCGGCCTCGCCGGAGGAGATCAAGATGCGGCTTCGTGGGATCACGGCGTAAACCGGTGGGCTTAACGTCGGGGGCGTCTGTGGTTATGATTGGAGGCCGGGATTGGCCCGCCGGATCGCCTGCCTGAACCCCAAGGCGGCCGGCCGAAAAACTGACCCTATCGGCTTATCGAGCCGACCGACCCCGGGCCCCGTGCCCGACCAGTGAACCCAAACCATGACACACGCGATCGCCACGGCCGAACCCGTCTTCTTGATGAGCTTGTTCAAGCCGATCCTTTTTCTCGCGTTGGCGGCCGGCTGGGGTTGGGTGGTCAGCAACCTGGATAGCGACGCCGGGCGTTTTTTCCTGAAGCGTCGTCTGTGGAACCTGGCACACATCGGTAGCGCGGTGCTGGCGTTCGGGTTGCTGCTTCTGATCCCGTACTTCTTCGTCGGGCTGCCGCTGGCGATCATGATCCTGGCGGGTGTGTCCGGGGGTTACGTGTACTACCGCAACAACGAGGTCCCCGGGCCGGCGAAGTGGGAGGTGTCGCTGGACTTCATCAAAGAACACATGAGCAAGCGTGGGGCGCAGTCAGCCCAGAAGCACGCGTCGGTGATCCTGATGAAGAAGGACGAGACCCGCCTGCCGGTGCCCAGCCGTGACGACCCCAGCGCCGAGGCCCACACGCTGTTTGAAAACCTGCTGGACTTCTCGCTGCCCCGTAACGCGGACCGTATCGACATTTTGGTCGAGGCGTCCAAGGCCGCGATCGTGGCGCGGATCGACGGGGTCCCCTACCCGCAGCCGCAGGTTGAGCCGACGGTGGCGATGCGGTTGGTGGAGTACCTCAAGACGTCCGCGGGGATGGACCTGTCCGAGCGGCGCAAGAAACAGAACGGGATCATCAAGGTCGACGGCGGTGAACTGGGCCGGCACACCCTGGACCTGACGACCTCGGGCTCGACGCGCGGCCTGAGCATGATCGTCAACATCGACCCGGACCTGCGGACGCAGATGCCGCTGGAGCGGTTGGGTCTTCTGACACAGCAGTTCAAGAAGATACGCGACCTGATGGAATCGGTCGGCGGTGTCGTCATCGTATCCGCGCCCCCGGCCCAGGGGACAACCACCACGCTTTACAGCATCCTCAGCGGGCACGACCCCTACACCAGCAGCGTGGTCACGCTCGAAGACGAGATCGCCTGGGAACTCGAGGGCGTGCATCACAACCACATGCCCGCGAGCATCCCGCCTGAGAAGTACAACGAGAAGCTGCTGGGTGTTTTCCGTGCCGACCCGCAGGTGTTGTACCTCACCCGGTTCGCCGATACGAAGTCGCCTGCCCACATCGCCCGGGGGGCCGGGGAGGCTCGGGTGTATATGCCGCTTGAGGCCGATGACACCTTCGGTGCGCTGCGGGCGTGGGTCAAGGCCGTGGGCGACCGCAAGCTGGCGGCGAAGGCCCTCTCGGCGGTGATCGCCCAGCGTCTGGTCCGTATGCTCTGCCACACCTGCCGTACGCCGTTCGTCCCGGACCCCGCGGCGCTGAAAAAATTCAACCTCCCGGGCAAAGTGGAGCAACTCTACCACGCCTCGGGCAAGGTCATGGTCAAGGACAAGGCCCAGCCGTGCCCGGACTGCATGGGCCTGGGCTACCGCGGCCGGACCGGTGTGTTCGAGGTCATGATCCTGGATGACAAGGCCCGCAAGTACGTCGCCACCGGCGAGGACGACAAGCTCCGTGCTCACCTGCGACGGCTGCGGATGTTCTGGCTACAAGAAGCGGCGCTGGCGAAGGTCGTTGAGGGGGTCACCGACATCAAGGAAGTGACCCGGGCTCTGTCCAGTAAATCGGGCAGCCGATCGTCCAGGCGATCCAGCAGCAAGTCCAAACCACGGGAAAAGACCGACAAGCAGGACGGCAGCAAGACCGGCTCGGATGGGCCCGCAGCCGCTTAATGGAATCCCAAGATGCCCGTTACTAATATTGTTATTGTTCTGTTTCTTCTGGCCATGGCCTACTTCGGGTCGGTCCACGGGCTGTTCTCCTCGTTCCTGCACCTGATGGTGGTCATCACGGTGGGTACGCTCGCGTTTGCGATCTGGGAGCCGTTGACTCTAGGCCTGTTGATGAAGTACCTGCCGATCATGGCCTGGACAGTCGGGTTACTCGTGCCGTTCGCCATATTGCTGATCGTCTTTCGGCTGGTCGTGGACAAATTGGTGCCGCGGAATGCGGAGTTCATGCCGCTGGTGAATACGCTGCTCGGTGCGGCGTGCGGCGCCATCAGTGGTATCCTGACCGCAGGGATCGCGGTGATCGGGCTTGGTTTCATGCCCTTCGGGGCGGATATAGGCGGGTTCCAGCCCTACTCCGTCGGTCCCGGGGGCGTGATCCAGGAGACCGGGAGCAAGCTGTGGATCCCGGTGCATCGGATGGCCGCGAACTTTTTCAGTGGGCTTTCCGGCGGCGCGTTCTCCACCGGCACGCCGATGGCAGAGTACATGCCCGATCTTGACATACAGATGTCGCTGGTCCGTGCCCGCCCTGACAACGTCTCGATCGTCGTCGCCCCCGAGGCGGTTGACGTGACCGATACGTACATCGTGGACGCCGCCGCCCTGACCGATGCCAGCCCAGCGCTCGGCGAGGCGCTGGGCCGGGACTTCCGCAGCCCCGGCTATAAGCTGGTCATGGTTGGCACCGCGTGGACCAAGGTGGAAGGCACGATAGACGGCGACCGCAAACTGCGCATACCCGCGTCCCAGGTAAGGCTTGTGACAAAATCCAGCGACATGGAGGAGCAGGACGTCGAAATGCAAGGCCCCGCAGGGTTCACCGTATCGAAGGGGGGTGTTAAGGAGTTCTATCCGTTCGACTCAGGCGGTGTGCAGGCGGATTCCCCGGCCCCGGCCAACTTTTCCTGGGTCTTCCTGGTTCCGGAAGGTCAGACGCCACGGTTCCTGATGGTCCGCAAGCTCAGGCTGGAACTCCCCGAACAAGAGGCAATCATCACCGCCCCCGCCGAAGTCCTGGCCGCCTTGGGTGCGCCGCCCGTGCCTCAAGATGAGGAAAGTGACCAAGAGACAGCCGATGCCCCGAGCGGGGACCGTCCCGGTGCAACCACCATCGCGGACACGACCGGGTTCAACGCCGGGAACTACGCCGTGGACCTGGATATCTCCTCCCGGCTGCCCATGACCATCAGCAAGAACGCCAGCAGCGGCCTGTCTTACAACACCAATGACAGGGACGAGGCCGTCATCACCTCCGGCAGCACCGGGTCGTCTCGCAAGACCGCCGGCAATATCGGGGCACGCAGCAGGGTTAGCGGTTTCGACGTCCCGCCGCACGAGGCGATGGTCCGGGTTCGTATCGACTTCGATAGAGGCAGTTCGATCTACGCCGGCGGGCTGTCCAGCGCCGCCGCCCTGAACCCCATCTTTCTCAAGGACATCGATGGCAACCGAATCTATGTCTCCGCGTGGGTCTGGAAGAAAGAGAACAA
>JAJDCV010000135.1 GCA_029260675.1 Phycisphaeraceae bacterium | reverse complement strand
GGTGGCCGAGCCGGGGGCCGCGGGGACACCGACGGTGCTGTAATCGAACCCGAATGTCGCGGCGGTGTCGGCCGTGCCGTTGACGGTCCAGTTCGTACCGGTGCTCATGTCATCCGACAGCAACACCGCGGCCGAAGCCGTGGTAGCCGTCATTGCAGCGGCCGCAACCGCAAATCCAAAACCAAGATTTCTCATCTCTCCGTCCTCCTAAAATTGAAGAAGCAAAACTCTTAACTACAACAATAAAGACACACACACATGGTGTGGATTGACGCGACGTGTTTATTCGGCCTTTCTCTCTTCTCCGACCTGTGCCCAGAATGGGCCACTTCTGAAATACCTTCTCCCTACTCACTTACGCCCTCAAACTTATATATAGAATGACCTAAATGCTATCATTTGTCAAGCCTAATGTTTTATAATTATCGAACAGAATGCACTATTTTGTGCCTCCTGGGGGTCTGTGCGTCCTGTCCATGTGGAGAGGGGGGGTTTAGGTAAAATCGCCAATCTGGCACACACAAGGCCGTTTTCGGTCCGAACATCACGGCCACTTGATTGTGGAATTAATAGAGGTTTAAGTCTGAATTCGGGGGGTAGGCTGATTCGTTCTCCAGCTCCCGTGATGCGGCCATAAAAAATCCGGGCGCCGTGGGAGCGGACGCCCGGTTCAGTGTTTGAGGACGGCAACAAACCGGGTCTGGTGTCGTCCCCTCCAAAGCTAAATCAGCTTACCAAACCCGCCTTCGCAGGCCATTGTAACATCACTAACGACGCCTCAGGACCACGACTCCACCCAGGCCAAGCAGGGCCAGCGTGGTCGGCTCAGGCACCGCGGCAGAGGTCGGGGGCGTCCCGGCGTTCCAGTTGCCCAGAACCTGGTTGAGGTCATCGATCCCGACAAACCCGTCACCCGAAGGATCGGCCAGCGGATCACCCGGGGGCACGGTCTGGTTCCAGGCACTGAGGACGATGTTCAGGTCGGTGATCCCGACGAACCCGTCGCCGTCCAGATCGCCGACCAATGGCGCGGCGCCGCCGGTCACGAGCAGGTTGTCGAACAAGCCAAACGACACGGCTGGATTCCCCGCGATCGAGGTGAAGATGTCAGCATAAACAAAACCAGCTTTGCCGGCGGGGGTGAACCCCGTGCCGTCATTCGCGTTGAGCGTGACGACCTGGACGCCATCGACGTTGAAGTCGGCGGTCCCGGCGGTTTCATCCACATTGATCACCCAGTGACGCCAGGCGAAGCCCGCCGCACCGGCTCGGGTGAACTCGATCTGGGCCGGGTGCAAAGCGACCTGTGCCGCCGGCGCGGGTGTGGCGGGGAATAGAGCCAACTCGCCGCCGATGTTCGGGTGGTTCAGCCCGGTCAGAAGGGGGTTGAAACCGCCGTCAAGCAGGGTCTGCTGGGTGCCGTTCTCGTGGGCACGAAGGTCGGTGCTGGACCCCGCGTCACCGGCGAAGGTCAGGTCGGCGCCGCTGGCGCCGAAACCGGCGGTCAGGCCGTCGTGCCCGATCACACCGCCGCCGAACTCGGTCGAACCCGCGCCGCCCAGTTCAAGCGGACCGGTGTAGTTCAGCCACATATCGAACTCGACGGTGTAGGCCCCGCTGAAGGTCTGGGTGGTGACCGCAGTGATCGCCTCTGCGGCGGCCACGGCGTCACCGTTGTTCACCTCCAACTTCAGGCCGAGGGTATTGGCAGCACCCGGAGCGGCGGGGATGCCGACCGTGCTGTAATCAAACCCGAAGGTCGCGGCGCTGTCCGCCGTCCCGACCACGGTGAAATTCGCACCGCTGCTAAGGTCGTCAGACAGCAGGGTTGCGCCAAAGGCCGGGCCCGCCGCGAGCAGGCAGGCCGCCAGGGACATGGGGTACATCGATTTCTTCACGTCACTTCTCCTCTATAAAAAACTAGAAAACCGCTTTATGCAAGACACGAAAACCCGGCCCTGGTTCTCACCAGAGCCGGGTGAGTTGAATGATACTTGATCAGCGGCGACGCAGGATGGCCAAGCCACCGAGGCCCAATAGAGCAAGCGTGGCCGGTTCGGGCACAGCGGCACCTGGCGGCGGCGGGGTGCCAGCGTTCCAGTTGCCCAGCACCTGGTTCAGGTCGTCGATCCCGACGAACCCGTCACCCGAAGGGTCGGCCAGCGGGTCGCCCGGGGGCACGCTCTGGTTCCAGGCACCCAGGACGATGTTCAGGTCCGTGATCCCGACGAACCCATCGCCGTCCAGATCGCCGATCAATGGGGGCGTGAGCAGGTCGTTCTCGGTGGTGATCACAACATTGTCGTAGATCACGAACTGGTCCGCGGGGAACGCCGAAGATCCGGCACCCGCGTCAAACAGCCCCAGCGAGACCGCGCCGCTGGTCACGCCGCTGGAGTTCTGGATGTTCTGATCCAGGGGGGTAAATAACAGCGGGTCCTCGAAAGGTATCTCCACACCGTCGATCCAGACGTTAAACGTGTCCGCCACGGCGTTGTACTGCATGGTCCATGTCGCCCACCCGTTGATCACCGCGCCGTTCCCGACGGTCGCGGCAGGTACGCCGAGCTGATACGGGGCGTCGAAGTTGCTGGGGTCCTTGACGGTGGTCAGCCCGTCGGTGGGTGTGATGGAGTCCCGGACGATGATGTCGTTACCGACGTCGCCATCGACCGTGTTGAACAGGTAGGTGCCGGAGACCGTATTGGTTGAAAAGTAGCTGGCGGCGATGCCGGGTGTGGTGTTGATCCCGATGTAGGCGTGCTCACTGGTCCCGGCACCCGGGCCGAGGTGTGAGTAGCTCATCCAGGCATCGACCTGGAGCTGGTACGAGCCGGTGATCTCCGTGATCGCGCCGCCGGTCAGAGCGACGAGGTCCAGCGTGGTCTGTGCCGAGGACGAACCAGCGACCGAGGTGCCGTCGTTGGCGATGACCTTTACGCCCGTGCCTGAAATACCGTCGAGGCCGGCGTAAGCGAAGGTGTGATCGATCGATTCGCTGCCCACGCCCGAGCCGGGGTTGGAGTCGATGGTCCAGTTGGCCGACTGATCGGTCTCGAAGTCTGTTGAGTAAAGCGTGTTGGCGAACGGCACGGGTGCCGCGGCAAACACCGGCCCGGCAGCCACGCAGGCCACCGCACAACCCAGCAATACACGTGTCAGTTTCTTCATCATCTCGCCTCCCATTACCAGGAAAAAGGGTTAGTTCTCAGGCTTGGATAACACATCCATCTCTATTTCAAAGGCCGCCCGCTCTGGGCTTGCCGTCAATGGTCCAACGATTATTCTGGTGCCTTGTCGCGTCGCTTAATTCGTTGTCATCGAAGCTAGTTGGGTCGGTTGTGCCATACATCTCCGCACGCACCAGCACCGGTTGGTCGTCGCCTGTGGTCAGTTTGATGGGCTCGGCATGCCCGTCGGCAAAGGTCGTATTCGCCGCGAGTTTGTGCCGGGGGTGGGGGTTCCCGAACCGCATACTCCTGCTTGCCGCATAGTCGAACACAAAGTTTGAGCCCCTGTAATCACTCCGGCCGATCTTCTCCGCGGAGTCCATGAAGTAGATCGTGTGAGACGCTTGAGTGAAGTCCCCGATCCTGGCCGAGATCGCGAGCTGCTGGTTCGGTGTGCCTTTGGTGGGCCCGGAGGGAACAACCCCTGTATAGGTGTATTCACTGAGGATAAAGTTGGTTTGACGCTGAACAATCCCGATGTTGCTGGAGTTCATGCCGTACTCGGAGAACGCCCACGCTTCCCGCTGCGGGTTCAGCGGGTCGGCCTCCTCGATTTCTTTCTTCGATTCGAGCGTCGGGCAGGTAAAGCCCCGTCGGTCGGGCATGTATTCCAGGTTATACAGCAGGGCTGTCCACCAGGAACCGTGGGACGTGCCGGGATAAGACCCGGTCCTGTAGACCTCGCGGTAACGTACGAAGAATTCTTTGTTATCGACTGTGTATGTAGTCGATGCCGTGCCGATCTGTCGGCTGTTACTCATGCAGACGATCGATTTGGCGGTCGCCCGCGCCGCTCCCAGTGCAGGCAGCAGGATCCCGACCAGTAGTGCGATGATGGAGATTACCACCAGCAACTCGATTAACGTAAAGGCCCCACCCGATTTAGCAGCTGCCTTTAAGTTCACTACGGTTTGCTCCTGTCTATCTAAAATAGTTCTGCCTCGATTAGATCGCGAGACCGTCGAACCGACAATTTTCAGCAATAAAATAATGGGTATCGGGCCGTTCACTGCGAATGCATTTGGAATACGTGTAGCCACACAACAACAGTTAAAGCTAATTATATAACTATGGTATCCGTTTTCAAGTTAATTCTTGGGAACGAACAGAGATAGACTCAGGTTACGATCCGTAGCGGATCAGAATAGGGGGTAAAGCGACATGTAACAATGATTAAATCTTTTTTATAACGGTCCCAACGCATTACCTTGATCGGCCTTCATTCAGCCTCATTTTGGATGGCCCATCCTCGTTTATGGTCCAATAAGGCAGAACTAAAGGCAAAATGATCTTATAATCCCGTGCTCTGCCCGGGGAAGCTGGGGTGACAGTTGCCTCGGGTAAGTCAGTGTGTACAGAGGCCAAATGATGCATGCAAAAATTGCATCGCTGCGAGGTCACACACAAACAATTATGAAAGGGGGGGGCGGATGCCGGGCTGTTCAGCGGCTTTTACAGGTAATCCGGCTGCGATTGGGGTCGTAGGCGATCGTTAACGGGCCCTTGGACTCGCGGTGGGTGTATTTCATCGGACCCACGTGGAAGACGACGTCGGGGCCGAGCTTTTGGTAGGCCTTGACATCCCCGTGGGCGTAGGCGATCGATTTATTGAGGATCTCGTTGCGTTGAACTTCCAACGCAGCGATTTCGTGCTCGGTGATGACACGGAGTTTCTGAAGGTTGGTATAGACAATCAGTTCCGCAGCGGTGAGCATGCTCGGGTCGCGCACCGCCCGCTCGAACTGGGCGATCAACTCGAGGGTTTCATTCAGGCGAACCTGATGGCCTGCCGCGTCATCGCTGATCTCACTGAGCTGCGGTAATTCGTTCGGGCCAACGCCGCTGATGATGACGGTATGGGTCCCACAGCTGCCGATCTTTTTGGCGTGGATGTTGTTACCTGCTATGAGGACACCCCCGGCGAGGCTGCCCTTACCGCCTTCGGCCAGGATGTCATTGGTGGCGGTCAGCTGGCTGTTTAACGCCCCGACCTGTAGCTTAATATCCCGCCCGGCAACGATGGAGGCGTTTTCGACGAACCCGCCGATGAAGTCTCTCCCCGCCCGGATCTGCCCCTTGTTTCGCCCGGCGATCCCTGCTTGGAGCACCACGTCGCCATTTTTCGAAACGATGCTCGCGCCTTCGACGACGCGATCGACGATGATGTTTTCGGTGGCCTCGATCTCCACACCGCTATGCACGCCGCCGTGAATGTAGATGGAGCCGGTGAAACTAATCGGGCTGTTTCGCTTTCCTACGTCGCGGTTGAAGATCAGAGCTTTCTGCACTTCGATACAGTTGTTCTCGAGTGAGACCACGCCGCTGCACTCGGCTTTGTAGTGACCGCCCGAGATAAAGACGTTGGGGCCGGCCTCAAGGTCCACAGGATTGGGCGCTGGGGGGTGCAGGATCTCACCGGTCGCGGTATATCCGCTCCGTCCGTAGTCATCCTCCCGTACATACGCGATGGTGTCCCCCCCTTGACAGAGTACCGGCTCGTCCGGCCCGCTGGAGATTTGGCGTTCGCTGACCTCTTCGATATCACCGCCTGTTTTTCGGCCGAAAAACACCGGCTTAGGATCGGCCGCTTTTACGGGTTGCAGACCCCGTACTATGACACGGTCGTTGACTTCTT
>JAJDCV010000134.1 GCA_029260675.1 Phycisphaeraceae bacterium | reverse complement strand
CATCGATCTCGGCGCCTTCGTGTTTAAACGACTGCCGGCCGCTGATGATCATCAGGCTGTTGCGGGCGACGCTGTCCAACGGCTTGAGCCTGCCCGCGTAAGAAACCGGCAACTCCCCGACACGCTCAACATCAAGCCCGTCCGTCGCCCGAAGATCCACCAACGGGGCGAGCAGATACGCCGCCCCCAACAGGAGCGTCGCCATAACCAGCAGCAACCCGTTCCCGCTTTTTTTCACGATGTCTGCCTCCTCAGGAACCGGATCAGGCTGGCCCCGAACTGAAACACCAGCCCGATCGCGCCCAGCGCGCAGGCGACGTAGGGGATCGTCCATCCCGGGTTGCGCACCGCCATCAGCACCGTCCCGCGGTCAGGGTCCCCCTCACGAGTACCGGGGATCCAACTCGACTGGAAGTACGTCTCCCCGCCGTAACGCAACGGGCTGTTCATCCGGATGTTGATCTCGCGATCGATCTTCCGCCTCGGATCAACCAGACGGATCTCACTGGAGAAATTCCGGGGGATCGAGGTCCCCGGGTAGACGTCGTGATTGAATTTGATCAGGTGCATCGAGTAAGGCTTGTAGTATCGCCGGAAGCGCAGGTAGATCGTGTACGCCTTACCGCCCGCAACGAGGCGCTGCCCGGTCACGACGTGGGCGTCGGTCTGGAAGTGTGGCGAGACAAGATAACGCCCGATGGGCCCCTGCCCCTGGCTGAATGTAATCAACGCCGCGGGCACATCGATCGTACGGTCGGGATCAACGCCCGACACCGCCCGCGCGGCGCTGGCCGAGTAATTCAAACCAAACCCGTGCGTCGCCTCCGCCTTGTCCCGGCCGCCCGGAGGCAGAAGCACCAGCTGTGAGTTACTCAGGTAACGGCCTACGGAGATCGAGAACGGCAGACCCGGGGGCGTGATCGGGTGCCGGTCCATCGCCGCTTGCCTGAGGATAGACTCCGGCACGACCGTAGTGACATCGTGCCGCGGATCAGACGGATCCACGACCGCCAGCTCCACCTCGCGGATGTCGTGGGACCAGGTTCCCGTCATGCCCTCGTAGATCGGCATCTGCGTCTCGATCGCGGTCACCGCGGTCACCGCCTCGCCGATCAACAGGAGGATCAACGCCGAATGGATCAGGATGATCCCCCCGCGCCGCCCGAAAACAACGACGCACCCGACAACCAGCGGGCTGTAAACAACACAGCCCAGCACCATCAACGGCAAGACCCCGGGGTAGCCCCCGCCCCGCGCCAGGACCCGCCCGGGCACCGGGCTGTTGTGAAACCACACCACCAGCAAACCACCGCAAACCGTCAGGACCAGACCCGTCACCAACCCGACCCCACAGGCCTTGACCTTGAAACGCAGGGCATGCGCCGCCAGCAGATTGACCAGCATCGCCGCACCGATCGCGTAACCGCCGGGGAACAGGACCTCGCTACGGATCTCGTACGAACGCGGGACGAATATCTGTAACGGGATATACACCCGGAAACTCCGGAAGTACCCGTGCACCACATCCCATATCCCCTGATCGACCTGCGCCAGCGTCCCGGCGAGCACCAGCACAATCGACAGCGCAAGCAACAGCACCGTCAGCTTCAGCGAGGCCAGGGGACTGAGGATGGTCTTGAGGGTTTGCCGCATGCATTTAACTTATGTGGTTGCCGGGTCAGTCCCCGTCAAATCGGATCGATGCAACGAACCGTTCGAAATCCTCCACCTCGGCCGTTAGCAGTTGATCGGGCCCGGTCATCTTAAAGAACCACGATTGGCCGTTACGCATCACGGACGCCACATTGATAGCCGATCTCATCGGGTCGTCGCCGTCCGCCGCAAAACGGTACGACCTCGCGGCCAGCCCACCGATCTCTAGGTTGGTAACCTTCTGCTGAAGAAGGTCCGCTACCGGGGGCAGACCCAACTGCCCGCGCCACCGGTTGACGTTGGCCAGTTCACCCCCGACGTCGCCGGGGAACCGGGTGATCGCAAGCTCGCCAGACAATTGCCCGCTGCCGAATACCAGAGTCGCCAACCGTGCGGTACGCGGATGAGGGTCCAGCTCCCAACCGTCCGGGACCTCATAACGCAACGGGCCGATCGCGGGCGGGCCGTCCCCCGTGGCAACCTGCGCCGATTCCATGTGCACGTGGCTCGCGGCCGGGGATCGGACCGAGCGGAACAAGGCCAAAATCTCGGCCTCAGCCGAAGCGATCACCTCAAGCTCCCCACGTGCCTTGAAAAACCACGTCGCGTCCGGGCCCTTGAATATCACCGCCACCATCCGCTCCTGCTTACGCTCATCGTCTTCCGGGACCGGCCCCAGCAAGTCGACCAGGGTGCCCGGTATCGCGCCGGACTCCAGAGGGTGCAGCAGGTCTGACAGGCCGGCCTCTTGAACATCCGCCAGCCCCATCTGCCCACGCCAGCGGTTGACGTTCGCCAGCAGGCTGCCCGACCGTAATGGCAACCTCACCACCGTGACCTTGATGTTTGACGCGGACTCGCCGCCGGTCAACGTCGCGAACCGCATCGGCCCGCCGCCCGACGCCTGCTCCCACCCCTCGGGCAGGTCCCACTCAAACGCTTGCGTACCCGAAGACGCGTCCGCCGTCACCGGAAAACTCCCCACGCCAGTCGGCGCAACAGGTACCGCGGCGTCCTTAGGCGATTGATAGGTGTGTGTCCGATCCTCTTCACCACAAGCCGCCAACATCATCACCGCGAGACCAAACGTGGTAAGGCCGGCAGCCGTGACGACCCGTCGGGGCTTATAAGTTCGTTGTGGCATCCGTGACTCCATCTCGGTTTTATAGCTGACGGGATTATCGTTGATCCTTGCGATTTTCGCTTGAGATTATCGGGTTTTTACGGTGGTGATTTTCCCTGTTTCCGTTGGGGGTATCTCCCTCGCAAAATCGTGCAAACAGGATATCCCCCCTGTCGCATGAAGCACATCCCTACCGTAATAACAAACCCGATTCGACGATTTTCCGTCATCTTCTTGAAACCCCTGATTTATAAGTTCGTTCTCAACGTACTTTTATCTTTGAGCTCAACATGAGTCGGCTGGTGCGCCCACGTGTAATGGATAACGAGCAAAACATGTTTCACTCGGGGCTTGAAGTTCAGATGTGATCTGGTAGTTAAGTGTAAACCATGCCGATAACACAATAGAGAGTGCGGGCAGATGTAGGCGGACTTTGACATCCCTGCGCCTCGATAATCCGTTACTGACTCCGCAAGACGCACACCAGGTCTTTCCGTATGAATTGGATCCTGGCAATAATCCCGGTACTTGTGTTGGCACTGGTAGTGCTGGCGTTGTTGCGTCGGCATGAAGAGGCCCGCAGCTCTGCGCAGAACTACCAAGAGAGGCTCTCCGCCAAAGCGAGCGGAAGCCACAAAGCCAGGCTTCAGTACCCCGACATCGATCTGTCCAAGTGCATCGGTTGCGGCGCCTGTGTGCGCGAGTGCCCCGAAGAGGGCGTGCTGTCACTGCTGCACGGCCAGGCGGTGATCATGCACGGCGCGCGTTGCGTGGGTCACGGCCGATGCGCCGATGCATGCCCCACCGCCGGGATCGCCCTGACCCTGGGAGACTTGGCCGACCGCAAAGACCTGCCCGCGCTGGAAGAAAACCTCGAAGCGGTCAACGTCCCCGGGCTCTATGTCGCGGGTGAACTCACCGGCTTCGCGCTGGTACGCACCGCCGTGACCCACGGCGCCGCGGTGGCCGAGGCCGTCGCTCGCCACCGGGAACACCCCGGCTCCAACCGGCATACGCACAACTCCGCCGAGGCCGATCAGCCTGAAGAACTCCTGATCGTCGGGTCCGGGCCGGCGGGCCTTTCCTGCGGGCTGCGGGCTAAGGAACTGGGTATCCGCCTGCTCATGATCGAGCAGGAAGACCGCATCGGCGGCACCGTCGCGGGCTACCCACGCCGGAAGATGGTGATGACCCAACCCGTCGAACTGCCCCTGCACGGCCGGCTGCCCAAGCTGACTTACCAGAAGGAAGAGCTGATCGATATCTGGGAGTCGGTGAGCCAGACCAACGACCTGCCCATCCGCACCGGCGTGAGGATGATCGACTTCCAACGCGACCCCGACGGTGTCTTCGTCGTTTCCACAACTCAAGGAACGATGCGCGCCAAGAACCTGTGCCTGGCGCTGGGCAGACGGGGCACCCCGCGCAAGCTCGGCGCACCGGGCGAGGACCTACCCAAGGTCGCGTACAGCCTGCTCGATGCTGAGTCGTATCAGGGACGCCGAATCTTAGTCGTCGGCGGTGGCGACAGCGCTGTCGAAGCGGCGATTGGGCTGTCCGAGCAGCCCGGGAACCAGGTCACACTCTCCTACCGCAAGAAGGCTTTCAACCGGCTCAAGGCCCGGAACGAAAAGCGGGTCCAGCAGGCGATCAAGCATAACCGGCTGGACGTCCTCTTCGAGAGCGAAGTCGAGAAGATCCAGCACGAGGAGGTCATGCTGCGCAGTGGTATGAACGGCAGCACGCAAAGGCACAGCCTGGCGAACGACGACGTGTTCATATTCGCAGGCGGCATCCCCCCGTTCTCACTGTTGGAAGAAGGCGGCGTGTCGTTCGACCCCAACGACCATCCTCAATCTTCTGACAACACGGATAACAGCAAGGGGATGCTCACGGGCTTGTTAATCCTTCTCGTGTGTGCCGTGATCATGTTTGGATGGGTAACCTGGTACCGCGCTTATTACGACCTGGCCGGGACCGTCCGCGCGGGGTCTCCGGATCACTCATGGCTGAGGCCGTCCGGGCCGATCGGATTGACGTTCGGGGTGCTGGCATGTGTCCTGTTCGTCTGCAACCTGGCGTACCTGATCCGCCGTTCACCCAAGTGGGGCAACTGGATCCCCGGCACGCTCAAGCAGTGGATGAGCGGGCACATCTTTACGGGGCTTCTCGCGCTGCTGTGTGTGCTGTTCCACTCCGGGTTCACCATGCGTGACGCGGTCGGCGGACACGCGCTGATCGCGCTGATCGTCGTGGTAGTCACGGGGACCATCGGCCGATACCTCTACGCGTTCATCCCACGCGCGGCGAACGGCCGAGAGATCGACCTGGACGACTTGTGTGCTCAACTGGCGACGCAATCCGCGGAGTGGGACCGCGACGGGCGCGGCTTCGGGACCAAGGTCCGACTCCAGGTGGATGCCCTGATCCACGCCGGCAGGTGGCGGCCGGGCTTCATAGCACGGGTGTGGGCGCTGGTGACTGGACAGTTCCGCCTAAGACGGGTGCTGCACGACCTGCGCACGCAAGGGCATCAAGAAGATATCCCCGCCGACGAGCTTAACCGCACCTTGATGCTTGCCAGTCGTGCGTACCGGGTCAGTCAAATGGCGGCGCATTACGAGGAGGTCCGGGCGGTGCTTTCATCATGGAGATACCTGCACCGCTGGCTGGCGCTGCTGATGGTCCTGCTGACCGTCATCCATGTGGTCACGGCGGTCTTGTACGCCGACCTGAGCGGCTCGTATGTCCCGAACGGGGATGGGCCGTGAAGTGGGGTAAACCTGTTCTTGTTGTTGTGACGCTGCTGTTCGTGTTGTTCATTACTTTTTGGGAGTATGGCAAACTGTCCTCACCCGGCGCACTACATCCCAGCCATAAGAACCTCCGCGAACTTCGCGGGCAGTTCAACTGCGCCGCCTGCCACGGCAGTGACGAAGTGACCATGACAGATGCCTGCCTGCAGTGTCACGTCGTAATCACCGATCAGTTGAACGACGGCATCGGCCTGCACGGCGGGCTGAATCCCGACCTTGTACCGTCGTGTAACGTATGTCACGCAGAGCACACGGACGGGGAACTCGCTCTGGTAACCGACAACAGCTTCAAAATCGCGGGCGTACGGGACCCCGAACACTACGACCATCGACATATAGAAGGCTTTAGTCTTGACGGGAGCCACACGGAACTGCGCTGCGAGAGTTGCCACCTCACCGCCCAGAAGCCCGCACTGTATCCGGGCGACCAACGGTTCCTTGGCCTGTCACAGGAATGCGCCGCGTGCCACGAAGACCCACACGAGGGTTCGTTCGGCCTGGATTGCGCATCGTGCCACGGCCAATCCAATCCCTTCGAGCAGGTGGCGGCGTTTGAGCACACCGACGACTTCGCTCTGACCGGCGGCCACAGCGGGTTGTCCTGTAAAGACTGTCACGACGAGAACACCGACTTCGCAATCGCCGCACTCCAGGAAAATCCTCCCCAATCCGTCCGGTCGTGCATCGACTGCCACGAGACGCCGCACGATGATCAGCTCCTGATCGCGGTCGCGAAAGATAAACAGTTGACCCGGCGGCACGAGACCTGCCTGGTGTGCCACGACGTGTCGGACGAAAGCTTCCTGTATCCCGATGCCGAGATGCTAGATAAATACCATGCCGCGACGGGCTTCACACTCGACCCCCCCCACCACGAGCAGGACTGCAAGCAGTGCCACGAGGGAATCGGAACACGGCAACCGCTGACCTACGAAACCGATCTACGCGAGCGATTCACCGCATTGTTCCCCAACAGGTCGCCGGACGACTGCCGGGCCTGCCACGAGGACCCGCACATGGGGCAGTTCGACGCCGGGTTGGCCCAGGGCCGTTGCACCGAGTGTCACCAGACGACCACTTTCGATCCCCACACGTTTGACATCGAACAGCACGCCGAGACCCCGTTTGCCCTCACCGGCGCACACGAGCAGACCGATTGCGCCCAGTGCCACACCTTGGTCAACGAGGTCCGCCAGTTCGCGGGCACGTCATCGACCTGCCTGGACTGCCACGAGGACCCACACGACGAACAGTTCAATGACGGGCCGACCGCCGGCCGATGCGACGCCTGCCACGACACCGAGAAGTTCCAGCCGACCGGATTCGATCAGACGAAACACGGTGAGACCCAGTTCCCGCTGCTCGGTGCGCACCAGGCGGTGGGCTGCCGGGACTGCCACGTCGAAGAAGATTCCGTGCGCCGGTTCGTCGCCACACCGATGGAGTGCGCCGACTGCCACGAAGACGTCCACGAGGGCATCTTCGACGGCCCGGACAAGCCCGCGCTCGTAGGCGGTCAGCGCGGCTGCGCACGCTGCCACGTCGCCGACGGCTTCGACCAGGTCAAGTGGACCGGGGATATCCACGGCCAATGGACCGGGTACGCGCTGGTGGGCGCCCACGAGGCCGCAACCTGCACCGATTGCCACACCCCGATCCGCCAAGCCGACGGCCGAAACCTGACGTTCGCCAAGGTGTCCAGCGACTGCGCCTCCTGCCACGAGGACACACACGCCGGCCAGTTCAGGGTCGAACAGACCACCGACTGTGCTCAGTGTCACACCGAGACGCAAACTTTCAACGAATCCATTTTCGACCACCAGGCACAATCCAGGTTCGAGCTGGATGAGACTCACAGCAAACTTGACTGTGGCGCATGCCACAAGGGATACCCGCTCCCCGGGGGCGGGGAAATCACCCGCTACAAGCCGCTGGGCATCCGCTGTGAGGACTGCCACGGATTTACCAGCTACCAAGATAGGGGCAACGAACAGTGAAAATTAAATCCACACTGTTATGGGTGTTGATCACCACACTGTGCATGACGTCTGACACCCTGGGTGACGAGACGGCCGTGCTGCAGGTGAGGGTGACATCGACCTCCGGTGACAGCGTGTTCCTGAACAAAGGCGAGTCCCAAGGCATCGAGGCCGGCATGAAAGTCCGTCTCGCACCGCCTGACGGTTCGCCGGTGGTCGCGACCATCCGTTTTGTCTCGACCAACCGGGCCCGAGCCGACCTGCCGCCCGGCCTGGATGTGCCCCCGATCGGCACACCCGGTGAGATCGAGGTCCCGGTTGTGTCAAAGGATCAAGCCACGCACAGGGGCCCCCTGCCCAGCCAGCAACCGGACGCAACAAAAGCCCCGGCACACCCGCCCTGGTCCGGGGAAACACCGCAGTTCGACAAGGATGCTCCGCTGCTTGCGCCGACACCCGGCCAGCGCGCCGAGGACCGCCCCGTTCAGATCACGGGACGCACCTATTTCAATTCACTCTACACCCACGACCAGAGCGGCGGCCGCAACGATGACTTCTACACAGGACGTTTGGGAACATCGCTGGAAGTTTCCAACCCCTTCCACAAAGGCGGACGCCTGGCATTTGACGGCGAGGTCAACAACCGCAGCCAGTTCCTGACCGACGGCCAAAACACCTTCGAGTACGACGGTCAGGTCGAGTTGCTGTCGTACGCGATCGGCGGGCAGGAGTACGTGCCCTACCGTGCCGAGGCCGGGCGGTTTTATTCGATCTACCTGCCCGAGATAGGACTCGTCGACGGCGTAGAGGGGGCCCTGCGACTGGACAACGGCCTGCGCATCGGGGCCGGCGG
>JAJDCV010000133.1 GCA_029260675.1 Phycisphaeraceae bacterium | reverse complement strand
GTCGCGGAGTTTCTGCTGGATGTTCTGGCCGAGGAACCCGGCGCCGCCGGTGATGCAGATGCGTTTGTTATCGAGGTAGCTCAATGCGGATCTCCTGCGAGCAATTACAATTATAATAAGTCATTAACGAAGTTTAATTCCCGCTGTATCTGTTCAGGAGCAACACCAGAAATCTCACTTACAATTTCAACCAGCAGATCCCATACGGCCTCGGGGCTTGCTTGGTCACGAAAGATAAATGGTGTGCCGCACTCAGGGCATTGCGGATCCTGCAAGCCCCGTAAATCATAGTTGCAGCGGCGGCAGATCTGCCCCTCCGCCATCATATCCGGCGTATTCATCGCTTCGAGCACCAATGCGTGCAAATGGCCCATGGTCTGGGTACGTTCCAAACGATCGTTCGGCAAGCTAATACCGAAGACCTTCTCTACCGCTAGCACAAGCTCTATAGAGTCAAACCCCAAGGTTGGAACCTACACTTTGCATTGATCCCCCGGCAGAGCCGGGGGCTGAGGGACGGAGGACAATGCCGGTCGAATGAGTCCGGCATGGGCGCGGACGCGAAGCCGCGAGCGGCTTGTCAGCGTTCGCTTGGTATGGAGACTTCGTGGCCGGCGTCTTTTAGGATCTTCTCGCGGCTGGCGAGTTCCATGTCGGCATCGACCATCATGTCGACCAGTTCTTCGAAAGTCACACGCGGGGTCCAGCCGAGCTTGGTCTTGGCCTTGGTGGGATCGCCCCAGAGCAGGTCGACCTCGGCGGGTCGGTAGTATCGTGGGTCGATCTCGACGTAGTCGTTGTAGTCCAGGCCGACCCGTGCGAATGCGCGTTCGCAGAACTGGCGGACGGTGCGTGTTTCGCCGGTGGCGACGACGTAGTCGTCGGGGGTGTCTTGTTGGAGCATCAGCCACATCTGTTCGACGTAGTCGCCTGCGAAGCCCCAGTCGCGTTTGGCGTCGAGGTTGCCCAGGTAGAGTTTCTTCTGGAGGCCGTGCTTGATGCGTCCGACGGCGCGGGTGATCTTGCGTGTGACGAAGGTCTCGCCGCGTCGTGGTGATTCGTGGTTGAAGAGGATGCCGCAGGAGGCGTGCATGTCGTACGACTCGCGGTAGTTGATGGTGATCCAGTGTGCGTAGAGCTTGGCACAGCCGTAGGGCGAGCGTGGGTGGAAGGGTGTGTCTTCGCTCTGGGGGGCGCTCTCGGGCATCCCGCCGAACATCTCGGAGGTGCTGGCCTGGTAGTAGCGTATCTGGTAGCCGGACTCGCCCTGGAAATCGCGGACGGCTTCGAGGAGCTTGATCGAACCGACGCCGGTGGCGTCGGCGGTGTAGACGGGTTGATCGAAGCTGACGCGGACATGGCTCTGTGCGCCGAGGTTGTAGACCTCGGTGGGCTTGATCTCGCGGACCAGTCGGGCCAGGCTGTTGCCGTCGGTGAGGTCGGCGTAGTGCAGGTGCAATTTTGCGCCGGACTCGTGGGGGTCGCGGTAGATGTGCTCGATCCGGTCGGTGTTGAAGGTGCTGGCCCGGCGGATCAGGCCGTGGACGTCGTAGCCCTTATCCAGGAGGAACTCGGCGAGGTAGGAGCCGTCCTGCCCGGTGATCCCGGTAATCAATGCACGCTTGGGGTTCACAGCCACGTCGGGCTCCTGGGGTCGGTTATCGGGCCTGAACAACGGGCCCGGGATGTCTGTAAATATTGGCTTCCCTGCCAGTTAAGTCGGCGTCCCGGCCCGATCGCTTGAGCCGAACGCCTACGGATAACCCCCGGGTGCCCCCCGATATTTGCCGATCGACCCACCGGGCCCCCCATGATAACAAGGCTCTGGCGGGCGATCACAGCGAGGCGGTGTACCCGAACACGGTGTAGACCAGGTAGATCGCTACCAACGGTACGCCCATCCAGCGAGAAAAGTTCCCCGCCCGGGTGGCTTTGAAGATGTAGACGCGGAACAGGGCGAGTATCAGGAGCATGGTCGGCAGGTGCAGCCAGAGGAAGATCAGGGGCTGTGCGGTGCCGGGCTCGGTGATGGGCAGGGGTTTGGCCAGTGACGCTGCGCCGATCACGAACAGGACGTTGAGGATGTCGGCTCCGATGACGTTGCCGACCAACAGCTCGGGGTGGCCTTTTCGGATCGCGGTGATGCCGACGACCAGCTCGGGCAGTGACGTGCCGAAGGCGACGATTGTCGCGGCGATGACGGTCTGGGGGACGCCCCAGTGAACTTCTGCGACCTCGCTAACGGATGCGACCAGGGCGTCAGCGGAGATGATAACCACCGCGAGCCCGATGAGTCCCATGAAGATCAGGGTGGTTATGGGTTTTATTGCATGTGTGCCGTCGGCACCCGGGACGTGCTGGATGTCGTCTTGCAGAGGCCCGGCGAGGTCGGGTTCGCGTAGGGTGTGCTGCCTGCTCCACTTCACGGACATGTACATGTAGATCGCGAGCAGGCCGAGGAGCATTGCGCCGATGGGCCGACCGATTTGTGCGGCGGGGCTGCCGTCAACCAGCAGGGTGCTGCCGTGCATGGCGTAGAGCGAGAAACAGATACCCGCTAACAGGACGGCCGACCCGAACTGCACCCAGCCCTGCCGACTCAGGACGAAGCGGTCTGCGGGGAGACGGGTCATCATGCATCCGATCCCGAAGATCAGCCCGGTGTCGGCGATGATGGACCCGACGCCGTTGCCCAGCGCCAGACCGGCGTCGCCCTGCCAGGCGGCGAGGACGGAGACGGCGGCCTCGGGGCTGGTGGTGCCCAGGGAGACGATGGTCGCGCCGATGATGATCTTGGGCATCCCGAGCCGTGCGGCGAGCCCGGCGGCGCCCTCGACCAGCCAGTCTGCACCCTTGACCACGCCGACCATGCCGACCAGCGCGATCAGATACAGGGGCCACTCGTTCTGACCCACAAACCAGGTTTCGGGGAGGATGGCTAAGAGCATGGTGCGGATGATAACAGGGGATCGAGATGAAGTCGGACCCGTGCTCGTCAGTTAAGGACGCCGTGTCCGATCAGACGGAGGGCGCGTTGGCGGGCTGGGCGGGGCCGACGACACGGATAGCGAACGACTTGCTGAAGAGGTGCTGCAGTTGGGCGGGGCTGCAAAGGAGCATAGACCTGCGTCGAAGCCAGTCGGCCAGTTCGAGTTGGCCGGATCGGGCGGCGGAGGTGGTGAGCATGGCGTGCATCGCGCCGCAGTGTTCGGCGGGCATGAGCTCTGAGAGCATGAGTTTTTGCCTGACGCCGGCGAGCGCGGCGTGGTCGTGGCCGGCGAGGACTTCGTAGCGTGTCTGCAGTGTCAGGCGTTGGAGCGATTCGACGAGCGTCTGAGGCTCTCGGT
>JAJDCV010000132.1 GCA_029260675.1 Phycisphaeraceae bacterium | reverse complement strand
GGCAAACCGCCAAAAACCTACAAAGGCGAACACGTCAAAACAAAAGTTGCATTCGGGCCCGTGTCGGGCACCAAGAATGCTTTCACAGAACACAATCCTATGCCTTGGAAGCGTATCGAATACACGCTAAAGGTGCCCGGCGGCCGCGTTCTCGTCTCTATGCATTCTGAATATGCTGATTTTGATGAACACCCACTGGAACAGAGCTTCCATACCCTGCGCATAGTTAAGTAAGAGGTCACTCCCTCAGCAGGCGCACCCCACCCGATTCCAAGGCATCTTCGCCAGCAGCATCCCCATCCCGCACCAATCCGTCAGACCCGCGAAGATCAGCCCGCAGCCCACAAACCCCGGCACCACCAGGAACCACGGGCTTAAGGTGACCCCCAACAACGTCCCCAACGCCACCAGCGCCCCAGCCCCGATCCGCACCTGACGCTCCAGCGACAAGATCTGTTTGCCACGCTTCACCGCCAGCCCCGCACGCTCACAAGCCGGGGTTCCGCCCTCGACACTCACCGCAACAACGCCCGCCTCGCACAGCTTCTCACACGCCTTCGCCGACCGCGCCCCGCTCTGGCAGACCACATAAATTGGGGCCTCACCCGGGCTCACACGCTGCTCAGATAACGCCCTCGCGTCCAGCGCGTCCAACGGAACACTCCGCGCCGCCTCTACGTGCAGTCCCTCATACTCTGCTGGCGTCCGCACGTCGATCAGATCGACCTGGGTATCCAGCACCAGCATCTCGCCCAACTCTTCAGGTGTGATGGTTTGTATGGTCACAATCAAGCTCCTCCGTATGAGAGTTCTCTCCCCGCCAGCGCGTGTGTCCGCATCGTCACGCCGCCGGCCAGGTTATAAACGTCCGCAAATCCGTTCTGCACCAGCACCCGGCAGGCCACATATGACCGCAGCCCGCTGGCACACGTCACCACCGTCGGCTTCGACGGGTCTAACTCGTCCAACCGACCCCGCAACTCATCGACCGGGATATGCACCGGACCCGCGGCCTCCGGGAACGGCGTCTTGGCCACCTCGCCCGCCGACCGCACGTCCAACGCCTGCAAACCCGTTAGATCCGCGCCCGGGTCCAGAACCTTCACATGCCCATCCAACTCGTTGCACGCCGCGAACGCCGCCATATGCACCGGGTCTTTCGCCGCGCCATACGGTGGGGCGTAAGCCAGGTCCAGCCCGGCAAGGTCACGCACCGTCGCACCGAAACGCATCGCCGTTGCGATCACATCCATCCGCTTGTCTATCCCGTCCGCCCCGACCGCCTGCGCGCCAAGCACCTTCCCCGTGCCCGGCTCATAAATCAGTTTAAGAACCATCTGCTTCGCGCCGGGGTAATACCCCACGTGCTGGTTCGCCAGGACCGTCACGCTCCGGGCTTCAACCCCAAGCCGCTCCGCCAACTTCCGCGACAACCCCGTCATCCCCGCCGCCAACCCGAACACCCGCGCGATCGCCGTGCCGTACACCGGCGTCGACGCGTCCGCCTTGCCCGACGCCGCATGCTCTCCCGCCGTCCGCCCCGCACGATTCGCCGGCCCAGCCAACGGCACACGCATCATCGCCCCCGTCGGCCCGTACTCATACTCCGCCACATCACCCACCGCGTAAATGTCCGCGTCGTCGGTCTGCCCATACGCATTCGTCAGCACCCCGCCGGTCTCGCCAAGCGCCAGCCCCGCATCCACCGCCAGCTTCACGTTCGGCCGAACACCCACGCCCATAATCACCAGATCCGTCCCCAACACCGTCCCACTATTCAGCACCACCGAATCCGCCAGCCCGTCCACCGTCCGGACCTCCTTGATCCCATCGCCCAGATGCAGATCAACCCCGTGCGCCTCAAGCTCTTCCTGCAACAGGTGCGCCATCTCAGAATCCAACGGCGGCAGCACCTGGTCCACCAACTCCACCAGACGCGTCTCGATACCCAGCCCGTGCAGCTGCTCGACCATCTCGAGCCCAATAAACCCCGCACCGATCACCACCGCACGCTCCGGCTTGGTCACATCCAGGTAGCTCTTGATCCGATCCACATCCTCCACGTTCCGCAGCGTAAACACGTTCGCCGCGTCCACCCCCTCGATCGGCGGGACGATCGGCGAAGCGCCCGGCGCCAAAATCAGCTTGTCGTAACCCAGCTCATACGTCTCACCGGTACGATGATTGACCACGGCTATCACCTTCCGGGGGCGGTCGATCGAAGTCACCTCCTGGCGGGTCCGCACATCAATATTAAACCGCTTCTCAAAAAGCTCCGGCTTCGCCACCAGCAGCTTCTCGCGATCTTCGATCTCGCCCCCGAGGTAGTAGGGCAGCCCGCAGTTCGCAAACGAGACGTGCCGATCCTTCTCGAACATCACGATCTGGGCCCGCTCGTTCATCCGCCGGGCCCGCGTCGCCGCCGAAGCGCCCCCCGCGACCCCGCCCACAATCACGATACGCAATGGTTGATCGCCCATGTCAAACCTCCGATGTATTCAGCTTCCCTGACCGTGCTTGCGGATGCAGTCGATCACGTTCTCCGCATTCGGGTTTTCGACCCTGTAATACGCCGTCCGCCCTTCGCGCTCGACCCCCAGGATCCCAAACGCCCGCATGTGACTAAGGTGCTGGCTCACCGCACTGGGCGCCAGTCCGACCCGCTCGGCCAGTTCCCCCACACTAAGCTGCCCATCCATCAGCAGTTCCACGATCTTCAACCGATGCGGGTGTGCCAAAACCCGCAGCACCCGCGCACAGGCTTCCAGATCATCCATACGCAACGGGGCTGGGGTTTTTATACGACTCATAATGTCAATATATCATACTATTTTGATATGTCAAGCCCGATTCCACAGATTGCCCCATCGGGGGCCTGACCAAGCCACAGACTCCACACCTCCCCCCTTCAGCCCCCGGCTTTGCCGGGGGATCCCCCAAAATCACGCATACCCCCGCCGCTTGCGGTTTAGCGGCGGATCGAAGATCCGCGTGTCGCCCAATCCGTACTAACCCTGTTTAACCTTCCCCGCCCCCACGATACCCGCCCCACACTCCGGACAACTCCCCGACCCCACGCTCCCCCGCAGGTCGTACCCGCAGGCGGGGCAGATGTCTGGAAGGTGTGGGTATGAACGAATCAACCGGAAGGTGGCGATTGTCGGCCAGACCATAAGCAGAGCATATGCAGCCCATAGTGGGAATTCGAGGCTCCATCGAACGATGCCCGGGTACATATTCCCATGGCTACCCGCTTGGTAGTAACTCCAACGAAATCCTAGCCAGCGCGGTTTCAGGGGTGTGCGTGCCACAGACACACTTACCGCTTTCGAATAGTTCGGATAATAATCAACGTGTATTCGGCCTTGCACTGCAACCAGCGATAAACCCGAGTTGGCCGTCAATGGACAAAAGGCAACAATAAACCACAAGATGGTCACTAGACTCAACACCCCCGCGCAAATCGCGGACACCGTCACACACAGTAGCGAAGCCCGATACACCCACCCTCGTTTCTTCCGCACCCCTTTCATATCACCTCCCCGCACTCGCTGCACTCGGGCTTGGACAAGCCCTTGAGGATGTACCCGCACTTGCGGCAGCGGGTTTCGCCGCCATCTTTTGAGCTGGGAATGAAGTGGTAGATCGCAAAGGCTAGTATGCACGCCAACAATGAAGGCGGCAAGATAATAACGCTAGCCATAATCAAGGTATTACGTAAATACTCCCATGAGGATGGAACGTAGCTTAACGGTGGCAACATTGTATTACCCAAAGTAGAGAGCCAAGCCAGATAATTCTGCTCGGCAGCCGATGCAACCGTTGCGACCACTGTTGCCAGCCAACAAGCAATGATGATACGCACGATCTTTCGCTTAGTTACCCGCATGGTCAACTCTATTCCGTCTGCAGCAACATCGGCACCAACGTCACGGAGTACGCCCCACAGCCGTCCATCATGCCCCTCCATTCATAACACGTCAATAAATTCTCCCCACCCCCGTCACCCCTCAGACTTCAGGATGCAAACTGCACCGAAACCCCTATAATGCCCCCGCCGGCCGCGTGCCCGAGTGGACTAAGGGGGCGGATTGCAAATCCGCTGAGCTTGCTCAACGTGGGTTCGAATCCCACCGCGGCCTTAAAGATGCACTTTTCGTGCGTCTTTTTTATTGCGCTAAGTCTTTGACATCAAGTACTTAACGTCATTTTCGGATTCATTTTCGACTACGCCCGATCAAAAAACTACGCCGAATATACACCCGTTCTACGTTTCTTGCTACACTGCTGGCCGTGCATTTTCACTCAGCAGATAGGTCAAAGCCATGGCAACCATAGACAAGTATGAGCCTAACTTTCACAAA
>JAJDCV010000131.1 GCA_029260675.1 Phycisphaeraceae bacterium | reverse complement strand
CGCCATTGTCGATCATCTGATTTAATGGATTACCACCCGGCCGGCTTCCCTCCGTGTCGGCTCCTCGATCCCGTAAGGATTTTGGTGGCAATCGTCCAATTCAGTATAAACCACAGCCGGGCAGATTTGAATAAAATTTTGGCTTAGGCGTGTATACACAGCCAGATATCACAAGCGTAACGGTCTGGAAAACCGGGGGGATATGATAAGTTAGACAAGATAGGGGGGCGGCCTGGCACCCAGGGTCTTCACACCGGCCGTTTGGATCAGTTGGAGATCTATGGCGTCAACCGCAGCGTGTGATGTTTAGCCGCCGCGGCCACGCGGCGTACCCCGGGCACGGCCACCTGGGCTGAACCCCTTGGCTCAACGCTACGGATGAAGTGGGCCGTTCTAAATCCGTGGAACCTTCTGTGTCTGACCCGATTCGACACTACGTACTTCGGCCTCAATGATCAGGACGGCTTGCGCCGCGTCTTCCAGCGTGACACGCCGGGGCGCTTGGCCTGTCTGGATGCAGTCGATGAAGTAGGCCAACTGCGGCACGTACCCCATCCCCGGTTCCAACTCGACCGCCACGGGATCCTTGCCGGGTTCGTACAACATCAGGGGCTTGTCATTTGACAGGTCAAATACCGCGGTCGCGTTTTCGAAGTTCACGCAGTAGGTCATCGAAAACCCAAACCCCTTGGCCATCGCCCAGCCCCCCTCGGCTACCACGAGCGGTCCTTCTGTGTAGTGGTAGAACGTCGTGACGTGGTCGATGTGGTCGGTGATTTTTTTGTACCCCTGGCTGGTGACCGCTTCGGGGACCCCGAACAGGTGCTGGACGAAGTCACTGTCGTGGATGTGCAGGTCGAGGATCGCGCCGCCGGATTGTTCGCCGTTTGAATAGAAAGGCCCGCCGGGGTGTTCGCCTAGCCTTCGGAATACCGCCGATCGCACCGGCCCGTAGCGCCCGCTTTCCAACGCCTGCTTGAGCCAAGCCCAGGCCGGCCAGAAACGCATGCACATCGCGCACATCGCCATGCCCTTAGACGTCGCCGCCGCCGCGAGGATCCGCTTCGCCTCTTCGCCGGTCCGTGCTAAAGGTTTTTCGATCAACACGTGCTTGCCCGCGTCGAGCGCTTGGATCGCAAACTCCGCATGCAGCGGCGTCGCCAGGCAGATGTCCACCAACTCAACATCCGGGTCGGCGATCAGGTCTGACCCCTCGGTGTAATGCCTGGCTTTTGACAGATCGAACCCACCCCCGGAGCTGGCCTGCCCTTCGATATTACCTTTAGCGGATTCGTCGCCTCGGAGTTTCGCCGCGATGCGGTCCGCCACGGCAACAACCTTGGCATCAGACAACGAAGCGTACGCATCCAGATGCGTTGTCCCCATCACACCCAGGCCGATCACACCCACATTAACCATCAATTTTTCCTCTCGCCTGATAGTGGTTCAGGCATTGTCTGCGATGTGACGCCGCACCAGGTCGCGCGCCAACGCGATGTCAGCGGGCCGGTCATCGCCCGCTTCGCGTTCGATGACAAAATACCCGTCGTAGCTTGCCTCAGCCAATACGTCGAAGAATCGGCCCCAGTCGACTTCACCTTGGCCGACCGGGACTTCGGTGCCCCATTCGCCCGGCACCTTGGTTTTGACCGCGTCCTTGATATGCACGTTCCGCACCCGGCTGACAAGCTTGCCCAGCGCTTGGATCGGGTCCTCCTTGCCGTAGAGGATCATGTTCGCCGGGTCGAAGTTCGCCCACACGTTTGGCCTATCCACCGCGTCAAGGAATGCGATCAGGCTGTCGGCCGTCTCCTGCCCGGTCTCCAAGAGCAGCGAGCAGCCCGCGTCGGCGAAGACGTCCGCCAGCGTGACCAGCCGATCACGCAGCTTGGCGAATACGGGATCGCCCCCGTTGTGTGGGACGAACCCCGCGTGGAACGTCACCGACTTGATCCCCTCTCGCCCGGCGATACCTGCGATCCCGGTCGCGATCGCCAGGTTCCTTTCCCAGTTTTCATCCGGTACGACCCCGCCCGTGCGGCGGATCGTGTCGAGCGTCGAGTAATCCTCACCGATCGGTGTGAACATCCCGGACACGACCTCGATCCCGGCGGTACGCAGTCCGTCGATCGCCCCGCCCCAGGTGCCTGCGTCATCAACCATCGGGCTCATCGCCAGCTGCACCCGTGTGATCGCCAGCGACCGAATCTGCCGGATCAGTTCTTCCGGATCAGCCGGCTGCAGCGACCAGGTACACACGCCGATCCGTTCAGTTGTGTCAGTCATACACTTCTTCCTTGGCTTGCCGGTACAGACTTATCCATAGCCGGGTGCATCGCGATCACCGCAGACGGTTGGATGCGACAACATCACGCGGACATGATACACCTACGGCATGGCTTCGACCTTATCTGTCCCCGTGTTGGTGCTCGGCGGGGGGGCCGGCGGCGTCGCCGCGGCGCTGGCGCTCGCCAGACACGGCATCCACTGTGTGATCAGCGAACCCACCACCTGGCTAGGCGGGCAGCTGACTTCCCAGGCCGTCCCCCCGGATGAGAACCGCTGGATCGAAGGTTTGGACGCGGTGACCTCTGCCACCGCAAGCTATCTGGAGTTCCGCAGGTCGGTCCGCGACTGGTACCGCACGCACCGCTCACTGACACCGTCGGCACGCAGCAACCCGACCCTGAACCCCGGCGGGGGCTGGGTCAGCCGGCTGTGCTACGAACCACGCATCGGCCACGAGGTCTTGCGGGGTATGTTGGCCGAACATGTGAGCGCCGGAAAGATCAGGCTGCTGCTGCAGTTTGAACCAATGAGTGCGCAGGCTGATGGCGACCGCGTCACCGCCGTCACGCTGCAACATAATACGACCGGCGACGAACTCACCATCAAGCCGAAACTCATCCTCGAAGCCACCGAGACCGGCGACCTCTACCCCCTGGCCGGGAACGAACACGCTATCGGCGCCGAGCA
>JAJDCV010000130.1 GCA_029260675.1 Phycisphaeraceae bacterium | reverse complement strand
GAACTGTTTGCCGGACTCGACGTCCTGCTTGATCTCCATGAGGATCTGCTTGAACTTCTGGTTTTCGGCCTGCTCGGCGATACCCTCGATCGCGGCGCGTAGGGAGATGCCTGCGCGGACCATGACGGCGAGCTGTGTGGTGAAGTTCAGGACGTCTCGGGGGCTGGGCCCCGAGGTGTAGTTCAAGGCCTTGAGCCGTTCGCTGAACGACTTGGCGGCGTTTGAGTTGATCGGTGTCAACTGCAGGACGGTGTTGCCCTGCGAGCGGAGTTGCTGGGCGGCCGCCAGGGCGCTGTCGGCGCTGAGTATCCCCACCGAGGTCTGCCCGCCGCTGGTTTTCATCTGGTAGCGGTATGTCGGCATTTGTCTTAAGCCCTTAGCTGTGAGCCGTTAGCTATTAGCCGTTAGCCGTTAGCTTTCCTGGTTACTGATCCGTCCCTGATTTCTGTCTGGCTAATAGCTAACCGCTAATAGCTAATGGCTACCGTTCTTATGCCACCAACGCGCGTTCGAGTTTCTCGGGGTACGCGGCCTGTGCGATGGCGTCTTCGCGGCTGATCATGCCGTTGAAGAACAGCTCGGCGATGGAGTTGTCCAGGCTGTTCATGCCCAGCGCGCGGTTGGTCTCGATGACGTTGGGGATCTCAAACGCGCGGTTTTCACGGATGAGGTTCCGCACCGCCGGGGTGCAGAGCATGATCTCGACGCCGGGGACCATGCCCTTCTTGTCGATGCGTTTGAAGAGGGTCTGTGAGATCACGGCCTGGAGCGTGTTGGCCAGCATGGAGCGGATCTGGTTCTGCTGGTCGGCGGGGTACATATCGATGATACGCTCGATGGTCTGTGAGGCGTTGACGGTGTGGAGCGTGGAGAACACCAGGTGGCCTGTTTCCGCGGCGGTGATGGCGGCGGCGGTGGTTTCCAGGTCACGCATCTCACCGACGAGGATGATGTCCGGGTCCTGACGCAGGACGTGCCGCAGGCCCGAGGCGAAGCTTGGGGTGTCGGCCCCGAGCTCGCGTTGCTCGATGACACACTTGTCGCTGACCAGTGAGTATTCCACGGGGTCTTCGAGGGTGATGATGTGCTTGTGGTAGCGCTTGTTCATCGCGTCGATCATCGCCGCCAGGGTGGTCGATTTGCCCGAACCGGTGTCACCGGTCACCAGGACCAAACCGCGGGGCAGGTACGTCAGCCGGCTGATGACCTCGGGGAGGGTCAGGTCTTTAAGCGGGGGGATATCGGTCTTGATCGCACGCATGGCGATGCCAACCATGGAGCGTTGAAGGTGGGCGTTGACACGGAAACGGCCCAGGCCGGGGAGCTCGTAGGAGAAGTCGGCGTCCTTGATCTTCTCAAAGACCTTCATCTGCTCTTCGCCGGCCATCTGCTTGAGCATCCGCATGGCGCCCTCGGCGGTCAGCACGGGGTAGTCAAGCGGGGTCATGACGGTGTGCTGACGGACCATCGGCGCGTGCCCGGCGATCAGGTGGATGTCCGAGCAGTCCATGTCCAGGGCGGTCTTCAGGATCGTGTCAAGTTCCATCGGTTCCTCACGGCTAATCGCCCCCTCCGGGCCGGTCGGGCGGGCCGTCACAGGCCCTGCTTCACCGTCCGGCCGGACGATGGGTGTCGAGATATGTATCGTCGCGCAACGGGTCTTGGATAAGCCGACGTGGACCTGGGATGTGCCGTGGGAGTACCCGGGCTGACCCAGACGGCGCAACCGGTATAACCGGCACGTCGGTGTGCCCAGGTGGACCCATAATGTTTAGATACAACGCAAGCGAGGGTGTCCCTGCGGATCGGGCGGTCTCAGGGGTTAGATTTGTGGGTCTAAGAAACCACCACGATGTTTTAATTTACATACGCACTGCTGCTGAAGCAGCCTCATCCGCGGTTGCGAGGGTACCCGTGTGATATGGGGTTGATGTGTCCCGCGTTGAAAAAGACTAAGCGGCCTCTTCGGCGTTTTGGTCGCGATCTGCGAAGGGGCTGGCGTCGATGAGTCCGTAGAAGCGGATGCCCAGTTCGTAGGCGGGGGGGTCGGTGTTTTTGACGGGGTTGCACCAGGCGATGCAGCCGCCGGCGGCGAGGCTTTGGCCGGCGGTGGATTCGATGATGACGCAGCAGACAGTTTCGGCTTTGATGGGCCCGCCGTGGATGATGCGTATCCCGCCGTCGGAGATATTGCGGGAACGGACGATGTAGATCCCCGGGGCTGCGTCGCCCCGGTCGATCCTTAGCAGGCATCGGCGGACCGCCGGGTGGCGGGTCTGATCCGTGGCGCGCTGGTCGCTGGGGGCGGTTGCCTGGCCGTGTTGATCTTTGGCCGATTGCAGCGCCTCGCGCCATTCATCGGCGCTGAGGCTGTGGCGGAGGGTGTTCAGGGCACCTGTGGCGCTTGGCTTTGTGGGTTTAGTCATCGCGTACCTGGTTCAGCAGGGGATGTCATCGAGTGGGTCGGTAGCGAACCAGTCGGCGTGGATCGGCTGGTCGAACTGGATGCCGACGTCGTATAGTTGCTCGTCGATCGATCGGCACCAGACGATGCTAGCGGCGACGACGAGGCCGTGGCCCAGGCCGTCCTGCAGGGCGACGGTGCAGCGTGACTTTGGCAAGAAATCCTTGGCGGAAAAGAACCCCAGCCCGGTGGTTGAAACGTCGCGGAGCTTGACCAGAAACGTCCCGGCGTGGCCGGCTTGATGCCCCAGCCTGATCATGCATCTGGCATGCTCCGGGGCGGGGTGTCTTGGGCTTAGACGTTGGTTATCTTCGGGCGAAAAATCGGTATTACGCGACTGTCGTTCGGTGCTTTCGAGTACGGACATCCACTGCTGCTGGCTAAGCCAGAGGCGCACGGTGTCGTCACTGCGATCACCGGGGTCATTCTGGGATCTGGAGTTGTATGCGGGATGTGCCACGTTTCGGCTCACTTGTCGGCGATTCCACGGGGAAGCCGCCGGGTGCCATAAGAGAGAGACGACTATCTATATAAGCCGTAGATCGGGCATCTACGGGGCGGGCTTAAGGGGCGCATGCGGCAGGATCACGCTGCCCATCTCACACAGGATTCGTAATGGGGAGACGCAATCGCCAATAAAAAGACATGTTTGACCTTATGGCTTTTCTAGAAAAGCCATAATAGGTAATAGTGGTGTCATGTTGGCTGCATGGGCCTGGGGATTTGTTCGTGAGGTGCAGGTTGGCTGGTGAGATGCAGGTTGGCGGGCTTGTGTCGGTTCGTGCAGGATCTTGGTGGTTGCGGGGGCAGATTATTTGTGGGGCAGGGGTGTGCCGCGTATTGGGGGGCAGTGCGCAAGATACAGGTGTGGAGCCGGGCAGCGGGGTGTGAATTGCTGTGTTGTTATGGACGTACGGCTTTGTGGACGGGAGGTGTGATTACCCGATGTTTTCGGGTTTGAGTTGTCGGCTCATGAGTTGGCTGATGCCTTCGAGGGGGTCGAGTCCTTCGAAGAGGACCTTGTGGACGGTCTGGGTGATGGGCATCTCGACGCGGTACTTTTTCAGGAGTGCGACGACGGCCTTGGTGGTGGGTACGCCTTCGACGACGCCGGGCATTTCTTCGAGGACGTCCTGGAGTTTTTTGCCTCGGCCGAGCTGTTCGCCGCAGGTTCTGTTCCGGCCGGTGGGGCTGAAGCAGGTGGTGGCGAGGTCGCCGACGCCGGCGACGCCGAAGAAGGTATCGGGCGAGGCACCCATGGCGGTACCGAGGCGGGTGATCTCGGCGAGGCCGCGGGAGAGCAGGGCGCTCTTGGCGTTGTTGCCTGCCTGGAGGCCGTCGAGGATGCCGGCGGCGAGCGCGATGACGTTCTTGGTTGCGCCGGCGAGCTCGGTGCCCAAGAGGTCGCGGTTGGTGTAAACGCGGAACCAGTGGGTGGTGAAGGTCTGTTGGAGCAGGCGGGCGAAGTCTTCGTCGTCGCTGGCGGCGCAGACGGTGGCGGGGAGGCACCTAGCCAACTCGTCGGCGACGCTGGGGCCTGAGATAGCGGCCAGCGGTCGGGCGGGTTTGTCGGGGTCATCCGGTGAGCCCGGACCGGCGGCTTGCAGGACGTCGGCGATGATCTGGGTGGGTCGCAGGGCGGTGTCGGTCTCGATGCCCTTGGCGACGGAGGCGATGGGTACGCCGGGGGGGACACAGGGGGACAGGCGTTGCCAGACGGACCGGATGAACTGGGTGGGGACGGCGTTGACAATGATGTTGGCCCCCTCAAGGGCCCGTTGGTCGTCGGGGGTGATCTGGATACGGTCGGGCAGTCGGTAGCCCGGGAGGTAACGGCGGTTTTCGCGGGTCTGGATGATCTCGGCGAGGTGGTCTGGGAAGACGCCCCAGAGGGTGACGCCCAGGCCCTTGCTCTCCAGGAGCAGTGCCAGGACGGTGGCCATGGACCCGTCGCCGACGATACAGATGTTGGGGTGCTGGGGCATGTTGAGGTTCGGGGGCGGTTACCGGACAGGACCATTGTGGTGCAAGGGGAATCCGGGGGCAAGTGAGTGGGCTAAGCGGGTTGTAACGCCTGATTTTAGGGTTCCCGGGGTAGGTGTATCAGGTCCGGCTTGCGTTAGGCCGATGCTTGGGGAAGACTTGCCAGGTCTGGCCGGGCTTCACAAGAGGCTTGGCGGACCCTGAGTCGGGAATGGACCGCCCAGGCGTAGGCCTGGCCGAGCGTAGCCGGAGTATGCGTTGAAGACAGATTTGCTTTAAGATAGGGGACTTGTAGGCCCCGTCCCAGAGCCCACGAACCCAAGGGGTGGGCCGGCTTTAACTGACAGTTGGACCTCCTTTTGACCCAGAGGCAGGAGCGAGCGGTGACGCAGAACAAGAACCTAAGGTGGCAAGGCAGGATCGGATTGGTCGGGCTGATGGGAGCGGCGTTGTTTGCCGGGCCGATCGGTTGCGAGGCAGACTCGTGGATGGACCCGTCGGTGGTCGGGCGTTGGGAGCACACGCCGGTGACGATGCCGATCCTGGACCGCATCGACGTAATCGAGAGCCGAGACACCGCGCCGGTTGAACTCAGCGAGGTAACACCGGACGACCTGGTCCCGGACTTCAATGAATACACGATCGGCCCGAGTGACACGATCGCGGTGATCATTTTTGAGCTGGTGGACCCCGGTCAGGAATCGGCGTATCAGCGTCAGGTCGATGCGACCGGCCTGGTGCGTCTACCGTTTGTCGGGCCTGTCAAGGCCGCGGGCAAGACCGCATCGCAGCTGGAAGAGCACATCGCCGAGTTGCTTGAGCGTCGGGACATCATCCGTAACGCGACGGTGAGTGTGATCCTGCAGAACTCGACCGAGAACGCTTTCACGGTGATGGCTTCGCCGTTGACCGGTGGCACGCGGTCGGGGTTGTTCACGATCCCCCGGCCTAACTTCAGGCTGATTGATGCGTTGGCCATGGCTAACGGCATCCCCGACCGGACCCAGCGCCTGCTGGTGATCCGTCAGACCCCTTTAACCTCGGGCACGGCGGGTCTGATACCCGAGGGCGTAGGTGATGAGGGCGACGAACCCGTCGAGGTCGCGCCTCCGGCACCGGATGATCCGTCAAAACTGATCGAGGAGCTGTTGGAAGGCGTTGATGACAGCTCGGGCACGGGCCCCGCGCCGACGAACGGTACGGGCGGTCGGGGACAGGCCGCCCCGGCGGGTCTGGAATCCAGCCTCGACAGCGGCACCGACCAGGCCCAGTGGGTCAACGTAGGCGGCGAATGGGTCCGCGTGGGTTCGCAGAAGGCCGGCGGGCACACTTTCGGTGAAAGTGAAAACGCAGCACGGCTTAGCGAGGTGGTCACCCAGCGCGTCATCGAGGTGCCGTACGACCGGCTCAACGAAGGCGACATGCGCTACAACGTGATCATCCGCCCCGGCGACATCATCAAGGTGCCCGGTCAGCAGGGCGGTTTCGTCTACTTAGGCGGTGCGATCAACCGGCCCGGCGCGTACAACATCCCCGGTGAGAAGGACCTGACGCTCAAGCAGTTGATCGTTTCAGGCGGCGGTCTTTCGGCGATCGGTATCCCCGAGCGGGTCGACCTGGTCCGGCGTATCGGTAACTCCCAGGAAGCCACGGTCCGGATCAACCTCCGTGCGATTTTTAACGGGACGGAGCCGGACCTGTTCCTCAAGGCGAATGATGTGATCAACATCGGGACCAACGCGGTGGCGACGCCGCTTGCGATCTTCCGCAACGGCCTGCGTGCGACGTACGGTTTCGGGTTTGTGCTGGATCGGAACTTCAACACGGATGTCTTCGGTACTACTCCGAACATTTTCGGTCAGAATTAGTACGTCCGACATCAACTAATCCCCGGCGGATCGGTGGGACGATCAAGGGGCACGGCTGTCATCGGTCGTGCAAGGTTTAGCCGGGTCAAAAACCACATGGATGTGTCGGCCGAGATGGCCGGTCAGGCCCCGCCTACCGTTATGAGGCGGGGGCCGGAGCCAGGATGGGGCTGTCGGTGCCCCCGGGCCGCGTGAGCGGAGATCGGGAGAACCCCGGCTCCTTTGCAGGCGTAGTACCACCACGGCAGCCGGGCGGCTCATAGGGTTTGGACCCTTCTTAGGCCGTCAGGACCGATTTGGTGGGTGAGAATCAGGGTCGAGCATAGGTATTTGAGGGTATGACCAGCACCGCGGTGACGAATCTGACGACCGCCGGCGAGGCGAGGCCGTTGATCACCCCGCGCGGGTGGGGCTGGATTGGTCTGCTGACCCTTTTGTTCGTCGTCCTGCACCGCAATTTCTTGTACCGGGCACTGCTGATCTCTTTGGACGACAACGACTGGTCCCACGCGCTTTTGGTGCCTGTGATCGGTGCGTATTACCTGTTTCAGAACCGGGGCCGGCTGATGCGGATGACCAGCAGCGTCTGCTGGTGGGGCCTGCCGATCATGCTCGTGGGCATGGTCTCGTATGCGTTCTTTATTTACCCCGGTCAGAACGACATGTTCCAGGGGTACAGCATGATCATCGCCCTGTTCGGGCTGGTGCTGTTTATCCTGGGCACGCGGATGATGACGGTGCTTTGGTTCCCGATTCTTTACCTGGGATTCGGGGTGAAGGTCTCCCAGAAGCTTTGGGAAATGATCGCGCTGAAGCTTCAGAACATCGCGTCGGTCAGCTCGACGTTTCTGTTGAACATGATCGGGTTGGCGCTGGACGTCGAGGCGAGCGTCCGTGGCAACACGATCGAGCTGTACCACCAGGGGATGAAGCTGCACCCGCCGATGAACGTCGCGGAGGCGTGCTCGGGGCTGCGGATGCTGATGGCGTTCCTGGCGCTGGGTGTGGCGATGGCGTTTTTGGCGCCGCGTTCGTGGTGGCAGCGTGTGGTGATGGTGGGGATGACGTTGCCGATCGCGGTGGCGGTGAACGTCGGGCGTGTGACGACGCTGGGGTTCCTGCACGTTTACGCGCCGGAGTACGCCAAGGGCGACTTCCACATCTTCGTGGGGATGCTGATGCTGATCCCGGCTGCGGGGCTGTTCCTGCTGCTTGGTTGGGTGCTTGACAAGCTTATTATTGCGGACGAGCCGGACGAGCGTGGTCAGGGTGAGGCCCAGACGGACCGTCCGCTGGTGGCTTACGAGCCGACGGACACGGACGGCCCGACGATCATCAAGGGGCTATTATTCGGTAGCGGGCTGACGCTGCTGGCGTGTGTGCTTTACGTGCTGCTGATCGCGGTGGTCCGACCGGACATCGCGGTTCAGATGGTGGGTGGGTCGGAGCCCGTGGCCCGGGGCGTCTCGGCCGGCGGCTTGTTGCTGGTGCTTTTGTTGATGTGGTTTGGCGCCGCGCGTATCTGGCCGAGGCTGATCCCACGGGACCAGAGCGTGAGTCCGGGCCGAAAACGTGCGGTCGCACTGGCGATGGGCGCGGGGTTCCTGGTGACGGCGATGGCCGGGCAGGAAGCGACGGTCAGGGCGAACAAGGTGGTGATGTTCAAGCAGGACGTCCCGCTGCGTAAGCAGCTGGACCTGCTGGAGCACCCGTCGGGGCACTGGCGTTTTATCAGCCAGGACCCGCCGTTGGGCAAGGACATCCTTGAGGAGTTGGGTACGACGATGTACCTGAACCGTACATACGAAGACACGGCGTGGGCCGGCGGTGGCCGGGGCCGGATCGCGGACGTTCACGTGGCGTATTACACCGGGACGCCTGACACCGTGCCGCACGTCCCGCAGCAGTGCTTCAAGGCCAGCGGGTTGGTTCATGTTGCCGGTGGTGCGACGGCCCTGAAACTACAGGGCGAGGGTTATCAGGAAGACCCGGCGGCGCCCGGGGGCTACGTGCATGCTGTCAAGGACACGGGGTTCGGCAAGGAAGTACGCATCCCGGGGCTGGATATCCCCGCAACGTACTTCACTTTTGCGGACCCCCGGCGCAACAACGAACAGGTCAACGTGGTGTACTTCTTTGTCGCCAACGGCAAATACTTCAAGGGGCCCAATGAGGTCCGCTTAAAGGGATTCGATCTGCGTGACAAGTACAGCTACTACTGCAAGGTTCAGGTCACGGTCGGGGTGCAGGATAAAGATAAGGCGGGCGAGCGGATCGCGTCGCTGTTGTCGGAATTGATGCCCGAGATCATGTCGTGTCTGCCCGATTGGGTGGACGTCACCGAGGGCCGCTGGCCCGCAGAGGCACCCGCGTCCGCACCAAGCGGCGCGGTGGCCGGAGAGTAAGAGCCATGGCAGGTCGCGTAAATACCAAGTTTGTCTTCATCCTAAGCGCTGTTTTGATCGTCCTGGTGGGCGGCATCGCGTCGGTGGCGTACCTGTCGTCCCGTGACGCGGATGAACTGGTCGCGCGGAGCGAGAAGTACCTCGCGGAGGGCGAATATAAGTTGGCGGTCGAGACGCTCAAGCGTGCGGTGGGCCACAGCCAGAGCGACCCGGAGGTGATCAAGAAGCTCATCGCCGCCCTGAAGCAGCTCCCCGCGGCGGACCAGGTGGAGGCGGGCAACACGCTGCAACTCATCGGTCAGGCGTCGCTGAACCTGGTGCAGATCGACACGACTTCCGAGCAGTACCTGCGAGAATACGCGGACCTGATCAAGAGCACGTACGACCGGGTGGGTCTGCTTCCGGGCTCGCACCCGCTGTACATCTATCAAGCCAGCGAAGCGCGGCTGGTGGCCAACCCGGAAGATAAGCTGGCCCGGCGTTTGCGGGGTGTGTATGGGCTGATCGGCCTGAACAGCGAGACGCCTGAGGAGGACTTCAGCCGTGTCGGGGATGACCTTAAGTGGGCTATGGAGACTTATCCGGGTGACGCCGAGGTGGCGTACAGCCTTGCACAGTGGAAGCTGATCGCGTCGGCCCGAGAGAACCGGCCGGGTGGTGACCAGGAAACGGTCCAGCGGCTCAAGGACGAGGCGGTCGACCTGGTGAAGGGCCAACTCGACGCGGACCCGAACAACGCGGAGCGCAAGATGGAATACATGCTTGTGCTGCAGCGGGCAAGATACGACGCACAGAGTGACGATCCAACCGCCGTGACCAGACCGATCCTGGACGAGCTGGAAGCGCAGCTGCTGGAAGACCCCCGCCCCCCGCTGGTGGTGCGTACGGTGGCCCAGTATCTGAAACAGGTTTATCGCAAGGACGTCGTGGCTGAGGAGGAGGCCGGGGATGAGGCATCGTCAGTCAGCAAGAACGTGGGTGTGCGTCGTGCTATCGCGTTGCTGCGTCGCGGTCAGGAGGAGAACCCGGACGAATTGACGTACCAGCTGATGCTGGGCACGGAGCTGAAGCAGGCGGCCCAATACGAAGAGTCGATGGTGTATATCGAGAAGCTCAAAGGCCTGAGTACCAAGGGGCTTTATCTGGATGTGTTGTTGAACTACTCACTGAAGAACAGTGCCCGAGTCGAGTACGCGGAACTTCTGATCACGCTGGGTGAGAAGAGTGAAACCGATGAGGAGCGTGAGGCGAAATACGCGGAGGCTGATAAGATCATCAGCGATGCGGTGGCGTCGGGCCAGGGCGATCAGCCGCGGATCCTGCTTATGAAGGGCCGGCTCGCATTGGCCCAGGGGAAAGTCCGTGAGGGCCTGATCAGCATCGATAAGGCGATAGATCTTTTCGGCACAGGCACGTTCAACATCCAGAAGGCCGAGGCCCTGTTGCTGTCTGCGCGTGCACGGGCGCAGCAGGGAGACTGGGGCGCCGCGGCCGAGCAATATGAGCAGATTGTTAGGGTGAACCCGAAGGTCCCGAGTGTCCGGCTGACGCTTGCGGGTATTTACATCCGCCAGCAGGATTACAACGAGGCGCAGGACCACATCGACGCGGTGCTGGTCGACGAACCGCTGAACGAGCAGGCTCATATGCAGCAGGCGGCGTTGTACGCGGCCCAGGACGATCTTGACCGGGCGGTCGAGACGTACAAGCAGCTGGACATGGCCCACCGCCCGGACCTGGCGGTGGGGCTGGCGAGGCTGCTGATCCAGGGGGGCCGCAAGGCGCAGGCGGCGCAGATGCTCGATCTGTATTACCGGGCGGACCCGACGAATCCACAGATCCTGACGCTGCTTCTTTTCGCGTTGGATGATGCGGATCGGAAGCAGCAATTAATTGACCGTTCCCGAGCGGCGGGGGTCGACGAGAAGATGCTGTCGGCGTTTGAGCAGCAGCTTGACCCCGGGCTGGAGGGAGACGCGGGTCTGGCGATCGAGCGCTTCGTCGAGAACGAGCCCGACCCGTTCCTGCGTTCGATCAGCGCGGCTCGTTTGTACGCCCGCGCCAACATGCGACAGGAGGCCCACGAGGCGTTGGCCGAGGCCGAAGCGCTGAAGCCGGACGACTCGCAGGTGATCGACCTGAAGTTCATTACCGCGCTGGCGGATAACGACCTGGACCTGGCGCAGCGTGTCGCGGACCGTGCGGCGCAGCTGAACCTTGACGAGGCGTCCGGCGGATTCTTCCTGGCGCGGATCCAGGTCGCCCGACAGGATTACACCGGGGCGATCGATACGCTGCGTGTCGCGTTGGAGCAGGTCCCGATCAACTCCGATGGTTGGCGTCTGCTGGGTGACATGTACGTCGCCGTAGGCAACGACGGCGAAGCGATCGGGGCGTACCAGAAGTCGTTGAAGCAGCGGCCCGACGGCCTGGGGTCGATCCGCGGCCTAGCGGCGATCCGTGACCGTCGGGGCCAGCACGACGAAGCCCTGGGGATGCTCAAGTTCGCGCACAGGCAGTTCCCAGCAAACGCACAGCTCCACGAGCTTTATCTGATCTATGAGGGCAAGCACGGCGACAAGCAGACGGTCCTGCGTCTGCGGCGTGAGATGGCCGAGGACCAGCCCGAGAACAGTGACAACATCCGTGCGTTGGGGTTGCTGCTGGCCGAGACGGGGCGGCCCGATGAGGGGCTTGAGCTGATCCGTGGCCTGATCGAAACGGAGGGGCAGACCCGGCTGAACCTGACGGTACTTGCGAACGTTCACCGCTACGCCGGTGACGTCGGCCAGGGCGCGCAGGTCCTGCGGCGCTACGTGCAGTCGTTGGGGGCTTCGGCCAAGGCGGGGGATCACATCCTGCTGGCCCGGTACTTGTTGGAGACGGGTGATGGTGAGGGTGCGGTAGCCGCCTACCAGTCGGCGATCGAGGTTGAATCCGAGCAGCGTGAAGCCACGCGCGAGCTGGCGGGGATCTATTTCCAACGTCAGGTTTTCGCCCAGGCGTTGGCGTTGTACCGGGACCTGTACGCGCAGTTCCCCGATGAACAGATCATCGGCTTGAGGCTTGTCGACTCGCTGATCAGGGTCAAGGAGTACGACGAGGCGGAGCGTGTCCTGGGCACCTTTGACGGGGGGTCCGCGGAGGACGCCCAGTTGGCGTTGATCATCGCGTCACGCGGGGGTGACATGGCGGAAGCGATACGGTTGATCAACGGCGCGATCGAGGCCGACCCGGGCAAGGGGTTGTACTACTACGAGCGTGCCGCGTTGTTATCCAAGGACCCGGAGAACACCGACGACGCCATCCAGGACCTCAACACGTCATTAAGTTTGAACCCCGAGCACCTGATGTCTCGCCGGCTGCTGGTCACGATGCATCTGAGGCAGGGCGAGAAGCGCGAGGCGATCCGTGAGTTGAACACGATGGTGTCACGCCACCCGGATTATGCTCAGGGGCGACTTTCGCTGATCCAGATGCACACCGCGGAGGGCGATATGACCCGTGCCAAGACGCTGGCCCGAGCGGGTGCGTCGTTGTCCCCCAACGAGCCGGCCTGGCACAGCGTGCTGGCCGGGCTTGCGGTGAAGGAAGGCGACATCCAGGGCGCGATCGATTCGTATACCCAGGTGATGGATACGGCCCCGAGTCCGGCGAATATGCTGAACCTGGCGACTATCCAGATCGAGAACGGCCGGGCGTCCGACGCGATGGGGCTGATGCGTGAGCACGCGGAGATTGTGAATCAGCAGCCGTTGTTGCAGGCGATTATGGCCCGCGCACTGCACGCGACCGGGAAGGCGGACCAGGCCCGGCAGGTGTTCGCCCGGGCGGCGGAGCGTAGCGCCAGCTTCGACCAGCTTTACGGCGTGGCGGCGCAGGTGCGTAAGGACTTAACCCTGGCGGAGACGGTTTCACTGATGGAAGGTCTAACGCAGCCGCCTTCGCGTGCGTGGGTGGACCTGGCGCTTGGTCGGTTGGAGATCGGTGACGGCGATTCGCGGGCGGCCATCCGGCGTATGGAAGCGCTTGAGCCGACGTTGTCGCCGGAGGATGCCGCCGAGTTGCAGGTGCTTGAGCAGATCATGGGCCCGGCGCTGCACGAAGCGGACCGTGCGCAAGAGGCGATGGCGTATTACCGCCGGGTCCTCGAGCATTCGCCCGATAACACGTCCGTGCTGAACAACTTGTCCTACATGCTGGCCGAGGACCTTGGCAAAGCGGACGAGGCCCTGCCCCTTGCCGAGCGTGCCGCGGAGCTGGAGCCCCAGAACGCACAGATCCTGGACACGCTGGGTTGGGTGCGGTTCAAGCTGGGCCAGACCGAGCAAGCCCAGAAGACCTTGGAGAGCAGTATCAAGTTGGCGGATCTGTCCGCCAACCATCTGCACCTCGCCGAGGTGTTGATTAATCAAGGATATGAGGCCGAAGCCCGCCGTCACCTGAAGACGGCGGTCGATCTCGCCGAGCAGAATAACGAGTCGGAGATTCTCCAACGGGCTCAAGAGCTGTTGGAGCGCACCGGCGAATTGACGGAGGCGTCTGTAACCCCATGAGTAACAATCCTGTACCGCCGATCCCGGGGCCCGGTGCTCCACCTTCGGATGTCAGTCGGTTTAAGCCGATCGATCCGCTACGTGTCCTGCGCCAGCACGCCAGGTTGTTATCGGTCGTCGCGATTATGGGTGTCGTGATCGGTATAGGCGTGTGGTATGGGCTTGCCAAGACCATGCCCCAGTACGCGTCCTACGCGCAGCTGCGTGTATCTGAGGGCATCGTGGACATGGACAGGGTCCGCACCGGCGATATCTTCTCGGGCCCGGTCGCCGCGATGGAATCGTATATCAAGAGCGAGGTCTACAAGGTCCAGTCCGAGGCCATCCTCACCCAGGCCCTGAACAACCCAACCGTCCGTAACAGCCATTGGTTCACCGATTATCAGACCAAAAAGGGGACGCCTGACTTCAATAAGGCCCGGGATGATCTCCTGGATGACCACCTCTCGGTGAGCATGATCCGCGGGACACAACTGATCCGCCTGATGGTGACGACGTCGTACCGGGAGGATTGTCAGAAGATCGCCCAGGCGATCGTGGATGTGTATCTCAAACGTGTCGGGACCGACACGGACAACCGTGTGGGCAGCCGGCGTCGTTCGTTGGTGACCGAGCGGAACCTGCTTGACCGGGACATCGCCAACCTGACCGAAGAGATCGAGGAGTTTGCGCGTGACCACGACCTGACCAGCCTGGACACCCGCCTGGACGAGGCGGCGCAGGTGATGGCGCAGCGGATCTCGGATCGTGAGGAGCTGAACAAAGAGCTTACTACGTTGCGGAAGGCTTACGACGCGGCGTTGGAGAAGCAGGCCGCGGGCGGCGGGCCCACGGCGAGCGACATCCTTGGGGCATCCCAGGATGACGCGATCCGGATCCGTGACGAGCGGCTACGGTCACTGCGTGAGCAGCGTGAGGTCTCGTTGCACGACTACCTTGAGAATCACCGGGTTATCAAGTCGATTGACCGCCAGATCGCCGCTACGGAGAACGAGCGTGACCGGGAGATCGAGCGCCTGCTCCGCGAGCAGGAGGAGGCGACGCTCAGCGGTTACAAGCAGGCGATCGAGGGCATGACCGAGACGGTTAACGACTATGACACGCAGGTGATCGAGCTCCAGCAGAAGCTGGTTGATCTGAATGTCCACCAGACAACCTATCTGAACAAGGTTGCAAAGGTTGAAGAGGCCAAGGACTCGCGCAAGCGGATCGAGAATTCGTTGTCCGAGGTCCGCCTGATCGAGGACATGGCCGAGGCCCGGCCGGTGCAGATCCAGTCCAACCCCTCGATACCCGAGCTGGTGTTCCCCAAGATCGAGGTCATCGTGCCGGTGGTGACGTTCTTGATGGTCGCGTTCGTGGGCGGGATCGTCTTCGCGCGGGAGCTGTTCGATCAGAGCATCAAGAGCCCGGCCGACGTGAAGCTGCTCAAGGAAGCGGAGCTGTTGGGCATTCTTCCTCATGCCGACGAGGACCCTTCGGGCCCCAGCGCGGTGGAGCGTGTGGTAGAGAAATACCCCACGGGTCTGCTGGCGGAGGCGTACCGTCAGGTGCGGACGGCGCTGCTTGGGAAGATGGATCGACGGGGTTACAAGACGCTGTTGATTGCATCGGCCCAGCCGGGCGCGGGTGCGTCGTCCGTGGCGCACAACCTGGCGACGAGCCTGGCGTACAACGGGCGGAAGATCGTGATCGTCGACACAAATTTCCGCAGGCCGGCGCAGCATCAGTATGTGGATGCGGACAACGACAGGGGCCTGGTCGACATCCTGCTGTACGACGCGTCGCTGGATGATATGCTCCTGACGGTCCAAGACCCTGACTTCTCGGTGTTGCCGACGGGGCGTGCCGGGGATGCGGCGCCCGAGTTGTTGGACGGCGCCCGGTTCCGTTCGCTGTTGGCGGAGCTCGAGACGCGGTTTGATGTGGTGTTGATCGACGCGCCGCCGGCCCTGTTGAGTTCCGAGTGCCAGGTGCTTGCCAAGCAGGTCGACGCGGTCGCGGCGGTGGTCCGGGCCGGGAACGACAAGCGTGGTATGATCGACCGTATGGTCGGGCAGTTCGCCGGGCAGCGGTCCGATCTGTTGGGCATCGTGCTCAACGGCGTGCAGTCGAGCGTCGGCGGCTACTTCCGCTCCAGCTTCCGCGACTTCTACCGGTACCGTGAGAACGGCGAGGCGAACGGCAAGACCAACGGCCGGGGGCGGCGGCGGGTGTCCGAGTTGGCCGAACCGGTTGACAGCGAATGACTCATACCTAGCGGTCTTCCGACGTTCGGCCCAGACTAACCCCAGGGACGCACCCGTGACGGGCAAGGCGATTATCACCGGCGGCGCGGGTTTCATCGGCTCGCACCTCTCGGCCCGACTCAAGGCCCAGGGCCTGGGTTTGATCCTGATTGACGATCTGTCCACCGGCAGCCGGGACAACATCGCGGACCTTCTTGACGACCGTTGCCAATTCATCCATGCCGACGCCTGCGAAGCCGTGGCCGATCCCGCGTTGTGGGACGGTGTGGACCGGGTCTATCACCTCGCCGCGGCGGTGGGTGTTCAGAAGGTCATCGACGACCCGGCCGCGATGGTTCACAACAACGTCGAGCAGACGGCGGCGGTTCTTGAAGCCGCGCGGCGTGCCGGGGCTTTGGTCCTGATCGCGTCATCCAGCGAGGTGTACGGCAAGTGCCCCGTGCTGCCTCTGCGTGAGGACATGGAACTGGTCTACGGCCCGACGACCGCGTCAAGGTGGTCGTATGGGTTGACCAAAGCGATCGACGAACACCTCGCGATCGATATGCACCGGCGTTTCGGCCTGCGGGTCGTGATCACACGGTTGTTCAACACCATCGGGCCCAGGCAGGTCGGGCACTACGGCATGGTTGTGCCTCGGTTCGTCGAGCGCGCGGTCGCGGGGGAGACGATCGACGTCTACGGCGACGGCACACAGACGCGCGCGTTCTGCGATGTCCGTGACGTAACCCGGGCGATGACCGAGTTGATGGCCAAGGACGACTGC
>JAJDCV010000129.1 GCA_029260675.1 Phycisphaeraceae bacterium | reverse complement strand
CGTCGAAAAGCTCTACGCCCACTACAACCACCCGCGCACCGCCATCCTCATGGGCCACGCCCGCGGCGTCATCCTCCTGTGTGCCCAACAGCACGGCCTCCCCGTCCAGGACTGGCCCTCCACCGAGGTCAAAAAAGCCCTCACCGGATACGGCCACGCCTCCAAGGAGCAGGTCCAACGCGCCGTCCAGACCCAGTGCGGCCTCAACGAAATCCCCAGCCCCCCCGACGTCGCCGACGCCATCGCCATCGCCCTCTGCCACGCACGGAGGTTGGCGGTGCAGAAGTTGTGAAGGACGATGTCTCGTGTGTGTAACAAGACCTATGCTCTGCCCCACAGCCCCCGGCTTGGCCGGGGGATCGGATGCCATTTGCCGCATGTCATCCACGCCTGTGTAGTAATCCCCCGGCCAAGCCGGGGGCTAAGGGTAGAATGGGTGTGTATGATTGATTTGTAATGCCAGACACCTACCCCCACGCCATCATCTTCGACCTGGACGACACGATCCTCGACACCACGCTGAGCGCCGACCGCCTCTGGTCACGCGCCGCCGAGTACTTCGCTGATCGTGCGGGTGTGGACGCATCGGTGTTTGATGAGCAGATGAAGGTCAGCCGTGTGTGGTTCTGGTCCGACCCGGACCGCAACCGCGCCGGACGGATGGATCTTTATAAGGCCCGCGCCGGGTGTGTCGAACATGCGCTGAAAGTATTGGGTGCCTCGGACAACGAACTCGCCACAGCCATCGCGGACTGGTTCACCGAGCGCCGCATCCCGGAGATGAAGCCCTTCGACGGCGCGATCGAAGCATTGCAATCACTTAAACAGGCCGGCGTGCTGCTGGGGCTGATCAGCAACGGCAAAGGAGAAACCCAACGCGACAAGGTCATACGCTTCGGCCTGGAACCGTTGTTCAATTGCATCATCCTCGAAGGCGAGTTCGGGGCCGGCAAACCCGACCGCCGTGTGTTTGATCATGCGCTAAGTGAGTTACAGGTCCAGCCCGAAAACACCTGGATGGTCGGCGACAACCTGCACTGGGAAGTCGCGGCCCCGCAGGCCTTGGGCATGAAGGGGGTATGGGTCGATTGGAGAAATACGGGGCTGCCCGCCGACACCGATGTCCAGCCCGACCGCATCATCCAATCAATCGCGGAGTTGGTGGGAAAATAAATCTGCGGACCGTTACGTCGTACACAGATCCCGCCGGATAAACACGGCCGCCGCGCAGCCCCACAGCACCGTCGACGCGCCGTACAACACACACAGATCGCGCACGGGCCACTGCCCGCTGCGCAGGACCTCCGCCGGCCGGTAGTACGACAACGCGCTGAACCACCCCGCGTACCTGGCCGGCTCCCAGAACTGTTCGAGGTAGCTGACCAGGAATGACGCGACAATCAGCACGAACACCGTTGTGATCACCTTGCCCCGCCGGTTACCCAGTGACGAAATCAGCCACGCGCCAGCACCGACCGCCAGGTAAAGCCCAAGCAGGTTCGCGAAGATCATCCCCGCCTGATGGAGCCCCATCACGCGATCTTTGGAAACGATCGACGACCCCACCGCGTTCCCGATGACCGCCATCACGATCACGATAAGGGCGCTGCCGATCCAGACAACCGTGTCGGTCCACATCCACTGCCACCGCGAGATCGGCAACCCCAACGCAATGTCGATCGTCCCCCGGTCCACCTCGCCCGCCGGCATCCGGGTGCAGCAGATCACCGCGTGCGCCAGCACCAGCGCCAACATGATCGGGTGCGCCCAGGGGATCGAGCGGATGATCTCCGGCCCCAGTTGATCTGCGATCCGCGTCCCGAGCATCCCCTCGATGACCCGGCGGACAAATTCCATCTCCAGGATCTGGGCACCCATCTGCGCTTGAAAACGCGGCAGGATGAACGCGACCAACCCCTCGAAGACGGCCGCCAGCAGACCACACATCACCGTGGCGGGCCAGAGCTCGCGGATCGATTTGCCAACCAGGCCGTGGTTCACGTATCACCCCCGCCCTCGTAGTAATGATGGAACAGCGTTTCGAGGTCCGGCGGCCCGATTGAAAGATCTTCGATCGGTTTACCTTCAAGCCACGACACAAACCGCTCGACAGGCCCGTCCAGTTCCCCGGCCCACGTTCGGCCTTCACGCTGCATCAGCCTCAGAAACGCGGGCGGCTCGATCCCCACCGACTTCTCATCACGCCACCGCACCGTTACCCAGTGCCCGGCCTGCTCGCGTAGCGTCGCCAACGTCTGCTCGGTCACCAGCTTCCCCTCACGCACGATCGCGACCCGATCGCACAGCCGGTCAACCTCACTGAGCGAATGGCTGGAGAAGAACACCGTCTGCCCACCGTCCGCCCCGGCGCGCAGCCGCCTGTGCAACCGCTGCTGCATGATCGGGTCCAGCGAGGTCGTCGGCTCATCCAGGACCAGCAGCTTGGGCGCGTGAGCCATCGCCAAAACAAGCCCCAGCTTCTGCCGTGTCCCCCGCGACATCTGACTCACCCGCCGGGACAGATCCAACACAAACTCATCAGACAACTCCCGTCCGTGCGGCATCAGATCTAACCCACGGACCCGCCCGATCCACCTCAACGCGGATTCACCGGTCATCCACGGGTAAAGCCGAAGGTCGCCCGGCAGATACCCGACGTCTTGTCTGATCGTCTGCCCTTCGCGCCAGCAGTCGCGCCCAAGCACCCGGGCCGATCCCTGGCTAGGCTTAAGAAATCCCAACAACACACGGATCGCGGTCGTCTTGCCCGCGCCGTTTGGCCCCAGGAAGCCGTAGACCGAACCGCGCGGCACGTCCAGACCCAGGCCCTCGATGCCCCGGTGTCGGCCGTAGGTCCGTGTCAGTTGGTGGGTCTGGATGATGGTCATCAGAAATCATCATACGCCGGTAGCGTCAAGGAGGTTCTCAGCGCGCGCGACATCATACCCGCCGGTGCGGTCTGCCGGTGAGCTTCCGGGAATAGGTCTAAGAAACGGTCGAGTCACGACCCGCCGGCGTAGGTGCTGCGATGGCCCGCGAACTGTGACCCGGGCTGTAAGCGAAACACAGCCGTCACCGGGAAGTGGTCTGAGGGGTATTGTCCGTTGTACTTTGTCCGGTCGATGCCCGCGTCCACGGTGGTGAAGTTGCTTGTGGTGATGATCCAGTCGATCCGGTCGCCGGAGGTCTTGCCGTGGAACTTGTGGCGTGTGCCCTCGTTGAGCCCGGGGACCGGGTTGGTCTGGCGGTACGAATCGATCAGGTAGCCGCGCCAGTCCTGCGGGCCGCGCACAAGTAGTTGGTACGGGGTCGTGCCGGAGTCGGTGTTGAAGTCGCCGGTGACGATCGTAGGCCGGCCGTCCGCGATCTGGTCGATCTTTCGGCGGAGCAGCCAGGCCCCTTGAACACGGGCGAGTTGGGAGCTGTTGTCCAGGTGGGTATTGAAGAAATAGAACGCGCGCTTCGCTCCGTCACGCGGTGCGAGTCTGACCCACGTCACCATCCTGCGGTACGACGACCCCCAGCTCTTGCTGCCGGGCTTGTCCGGTGTTTCGCTTAGCCAGAAGTGCCCCTCGTCGAGCTTGACGAAACGGTCGCTTCGGAAGAACAGCCCACACATCTCGCCGCCCGCCTTCCCATCGTCGCGCCCCGCGCCGACGAAATGGTAACCGGGGAGTTGGTCAATGAGATATCTCGCCTGTGACGCCTGACACTCCTGCGTGCCCAGCAGGTCCGGCGAGAATTTCTTGATCGACTTCACCACCAGATCCTTGCGGTGGTTCCAGTGGTTTTGGGCATCGATAAAAATTGCGGTGCGGAGGTTAAAACTCATCACCCGGTAATCGTCGGTCAGCGCCGCCTTGCGCTGAGGCTTGGGCCTGACCAGCAGGCTGTACGGGTCGGGCAAGCTCTCGCAACCGGCGAGAACCGCCGACACGAGACAGATACCAGTCAGCAATAGAGCCTTGCGCATACGAGCTAACCTCGGTTAGATGACACCGTTAGGGGCTGCGAATCACCCCGCCCCGGAGTGCCCGACTTTGTTTTATCGGTATCGCAGCGTCCAAGCCTCGAATATGCCGGGGGTGGCTGGGCCTGGACGTGATTAAGCTAGGGTAGGGGGAATCTGCCGGCGGTCAATAGGCAAGGTGGGATTTTCCCTCTCGCCTTACCGGTCCGCCTCGGGTTCTGATCCGGAACCTTGGGCATCCACCCGCCGCAGCGTCGCGGTCACCGGGAAGTGGTCCGAGGGGTACTTCAGGCCCTCGTGCGTGGTATCGATTTCGGCGGTAAGTGCTTGGAACCCCGGGGAATGCAGCACCCAATCGATCCGGCTCCCCTTGGTCTTCCCTTGAAAACCGTGGAAGGTCGCCTCCTGGTCGCTGCGATGCGGGTGGACTTGCCGGTAAGCGTCTATCAGCCAAGGGGTTTGATCCTCCTGGATCCCCATTAACGCCGCGTAAGGCAATGAATCCTCATCACAGTTGAAATCGCCCAGGATCACCAGCGGATCGTCCTCCAGCATCGCCGAGATTTTTTCTCGCAACAGCCTGGCCGACTGCAGCCGGGCCTCTTTGCTGCGGTGATCGAAGTGGGTGTTGGCTACGACAAAGGCCTGGCCATCGGTCCTGTCCCGAAGCCGAAGCCAGGAGACCATCCTCGGGAACGCCGCGCCCCACCCGTAGCTGCCGGGGGTGTCCGGCTCCTCGCTGAGCCAGAAGTGACCGCCACCGACCCGCCGGAACCGGCTGCCGCGGTAGAAGATCGCGCACATCTCCCCGCCGAGCCGTCCGTTGTCACGCCCGGCACCGAAGAAAATGAAACCCTCCAAGTTGTCGCGCAAGAACTTGGACTGCTTGAGGATCGACTCCTGTACCCCAAGGACGTCCGGGTCGGACGCTTGGATGGTTTCAAGCACCCGGTCCTGTCTTTTAGACCAGACGCTCGGCGGGTCCGCTGCGCCGCC
>JAJDCV010000128.1 GCA_029260675.1 Phycisphaeraceae bacterium | reverse complement strand
GATGGGGGGCTACGGGGCGATGAAGTGGGCGTTGACATACCCGGAGGTGTTTTGTGCCGCGGCCAGCCTTTCTGGAGCGGTGGACCGGACCCGGCGGATGGTGACGTCGGAAAAGATGGCCCAGGAGTTTGGCAACGTATTCGGAGCTCCGACGGATTACATGGGCTCCGACAACGACCTGCTGCACCTGGCCAGCCGGTTGGCGGTGAGCCACGAGCCCCGCCCGGCCCTGTACCAGTGCTGCGGGACCGCCGATATCGTGTACCCCGAAAACGTCGGCTTCCGTGACCACCTGCGGGGGTTGGGGATCGCTTTGGACTACCACGAACACCCCGGCGAGGAGCACGAATGGGGGTACTGGGACCGTATGATCCAGGATGTGATAGAATGGCTACCGCTGCGGGCAGATGCCGGCGGCGGGACGGGATCGACCACCCCGACCGATTGACTGGAGCGCCAGTATGTCTGACATTCATGAAGAGTTGGGACGGTCCGTACTTCAGAGCGCCGAAGAGATGTTCCGTGCGCAGAAGCGCCTGGCGGACAGCGCGATCCGGCAGATCAACTTCGAGCAGATGAAGCACGTCCCCGACCCCGAGAGCAATTGTGTCGCGGTCATCATGAAGCACCTGTCCAATGCGATGCGCTCACGTTGGACCGACTTCCTCACGACCGATGGCGAGAAGCCCTGGCGCGACCGGGATGAGGAATTCACCGACCACTATCTGAGCCGGGACGACGTCGATCGAGACTGGGAAGCCGGCTGGGACACACTGTTTAAGAGCCTCGCGAAACTCAGGCCCGTAGACCTGACCGCCAATGTCACCATCCGAGACGAGCCGGAAACCGTGATCGGCACGATCCACCGCCAGCTTGCGCACTACGGCTACCACATCGGGCAGATCGTCGTGCAGTGCCGGACGCTGGCGGGGGATAACTGGTCCACGCTGACCGTCCCACGCAGCAAGGCCAAGTAGGCCGGGCCATTTTCATCTTTCAGGTGTGTGTTTAACGGGTCCAGAACCGGGCGGTTATTCTTCGACCGATACCCGATACCCGACACCCGAACTCCGATACCCGGTTCTCCCCCTTGTCACCCGCCGGTTTGCGGCGTATGCTCCCGTTGTTCGCTAGGGGTGTCCCGGATGCAAAAGTGGCCGGGACTGAGACAAACCCTCGGAACCTGATCAGCCAACCCCCATGCTTCATGGGGAGCAACTGCGTAGGGACGCGACGCCCGCCCATTGATCGCGCGAGCGCTTCCACGCATCGGAAAGGAAGACTCGCCATGACCACGCAACAACACACCGATCAAAACGCGCACAACACCCCCGGCACCCCCGGCACCCCCGGTCAACTCGAGCCCGAGCACCTGGGCTACTCGCTTCCCCCGGTGGGTGACGACCCCGGCAACGAACCCACCGCGACCACGCCCGGATCGTTTGCCAACAAGCCTAAGTTCGCGCCCGGTGCTGAGGGCGCGCTGACCTACAGCTCGCCGGACACCCCCGGCATGCCCAAGCCGTCTAACAAGACCGCCTGGGACTTCATGCCGGAGCAGTGGGGCACCTGGGTGGGCGATGCCAATGTGCAGGCGTCGACTGACGGGTTGACCATCACTCGCTTCACCCAGTCCGACGGCGCTCAACGGTCCGTCTCTCATCCGCAGGGATTCGTAGCCTCCACTCAACTGGAGCACGCACGCCTCGGCATGTTCACCCCGCAGATGATCCGTGTCGCCGAACGTGAGCCACACCTGACCGTCGAGCAGGTCCGCGACGAGATCGCCGCGGGTCGGATGGTCATCCCCGCCAACAAGGTCCACCTGGGCTACAAGCTCGACCCGATGTGCATCGGCCGAGCCAGCAAGACCAAGATCAACGCCAACATGGGTGCCTCGCCGATCTCGTCGGGCACGGAAGAAGAAGTCGAGAAACTCGACTGGGCCCTGCGCTGGGGCGCCGACACCGTCATGGACCTCTCCACCGGCGGCGACCTGGACGCCACACGCGATGCCATCATCAAGAACTCCACCGCACCGATCGGCACCGTCCCGATCTACTCGATGATCATCGGCAAGAAAATCGAAGACCTCGACCGCGACATGATCCTCGAAACCGTCCAGCATCAGGCTAAGCAGGGCGTCGACTACTTCACCATCCACGCCGGCATCCTCAAGGAACACATCAAGCTCGCCAAGGACCGCCTGATCGGCCTGGTCTCGCGCGGCGGCTCGCTGCTGGCGAAGTGGATGCTCACCCACAACGCAGAAAACCCCATGAATACCGCGTTGGAAGAAATCTGCGACATCATGCGCGAGTACGACGTCACCTTCTCGATCGGGGACGGCTGCCGACCCGGCGGACTCGCGGATGCCTCCGACAAGATCCAGTTCGCCGAGCTCATCGAGATCGGCAAACTCACCGAACGCGCCTGGCGTAAGGGCGTGCAGGTCATGGTCGAGGGTCCCGGCCACGTCCCGCTCGACCAGATCGAATACAACATGAAGCTCGAACGCACCGTCTGCCACGCCGCGCCGTTCTACGTCCTGGGCCCACTGGTCACCGACGTCTTCCCGGGCTACGACCACATCACCAGCGCCATCGGCGCAACCAACGCCGCCTACCACGGCGCGTCTATGCTCTGCTACGTCACCCCCAAGGAACACGTCGGCCTGCCTAAGAAAGACGACGTCAAGCAGGGCTGCATCGCCTACAAGATCGCCGCCCACGCCGCCGACATCGCGCTGGGGATCCCCGAAACCCGCGTCTGGGACGACCAACTCACCAAGGCCCGCGCCGCGTTGAACTGGGAGAAACACTTCGAGCTCGCCTTCGACGGCGATACCGCCCGGGCCTACCACGATGAGGACATGGACGTCGACACCGACTTCTGCGCCATGTGCGGCCACGACTGGTGCAGCGTCCGCATCAGCAAAGAAATACAGGAATGGTCCTCCGGCAAAGCCGACGGCTTCGAACGTTCCGGCGGCGGCAAGCCCAAGATCTCCGACGCCCTCACCGACGAGCAACAAAAGATCCTCGAACAGCGCGGCGTCCTATCTCCCGAAGAGATCCACAAGCTCGCGCATAAAGGTAAGAAAGCCGTCTGCCACACCGACAACGTCACCGACGCTGACGAAGCCAAGCAGCTGCAAGAAAAAGAACTCGTCCAACTCGATACCCGCCCGGCACATGGGTTGAGCAAGCAGGAATCGGTGATCTGAGATGAATGAATCCAAGCACCCGCCCGGCAATGAAGTGACCGACCCGGGCGCGTATCTCGCAGAGATAATCAAGACTTTGGGCGGACGTAATCCGATTGAGGTCTTTGGGCAGACGCCCGACAAACTCCGGCGCATTATCACGGAAGAGTCGGTCGATGTACTCAGGCGTCGGCCTTACCCCGACCGTTGGACGTGGACGCCGTTGGAGATCATCGGCCACTTACTCGACGCCGAATGGACCATCGGTTGGCGCACGCGGGCGGTGTTGTGCGATGATGAGCCGACATTGATCGGGATGGGGCAGGACAAGTGGGCCGAGGTTCAACGGCACAACGACCGCGATCCGTCAGAGTTGGTGGAGGACTTCGCTTCGCTCCGTGAAATCAATCTCCGCTTGTGGCGCAGCATCCGGGCCGACCAGATGAGCAGGGTCGGCCATCACAACGAACGGGGCGCAGAATCAATGGCCGACATCATGACTTTATATGCCGGCCACGACTTGTATCATTTAGAGCAGATCAAGCGCTACCTCGCCGCTCTGGCTTGACCGCCAACGCGGGTGGGCGTGCTGGTATCGGTACGCAAACCCAAGACACGATTACGGAGAATCGACCGGACATGGCGGCACCCCACCCCATCAGCCAGACCTTGCTCGAATTGCTAACCAATCAATCCAACCGCACGCGCTTTGCACTTGAGGGCTTGGCCCCCGAGGTGTTTAGTGCTGATCCCGGTGGGGGTTGTCACAGCATCCAGCAGATCGGAGAGCACCTGGTCGGGCTGCGTGGTTTTCAACTGATGCTGCTTGGGTCCGGGCTTGCTAAAGACATGCCCGAGAAAGCGGTGGCGTCGGTTGACGATCTCCGAAGCAAACTCGATCAGGCGACCGACCTTGTCCGCCGGGCGATTCAAGAGCACGACCCGGATGACTGGCACGCAAAACCTACCGAACCGCGCGAAGGGCCGTGGGCTGAGCTTCCGACCTTGATCCGTGTTATCCGGCCGATCAACGATTTCACCAATCACCTCGGCGCGATCCGCGCGATCCGGCGTATACTTGGTAACTCAGCGGAGCAGACGCAGTAGTCAGGACAAGGTGAGGGACTGCAATGACGAGTCAAACAGCCGAGGTGGAATCATCCGCGACGATTAACACGGTGGTACGTTACACCTGGGTGGACAGCCCCATCGGGCGGATCCTATTGTCTGGGGATGAGCACGGCCTGTCGCGGGTGCAGGTGGATTCGCCTTCGCGAACTGTCACCCCCGATGCAAACGCCGTGGATGACATCGGGTTGCTCCGGGACGCGGTGGGGCAGCTGGAAGCCTACTTCGCTGGCGACCTCAAACAATTCAAACTGAAATTGAATCCACACGGTACGCCATTTCAACAGCGTGCTTGGTTGGAACTGCGAAAAATACCCTACGGCGAAACGATCACGTACGGTGAACAGGCACGCCGACTCGGCGATCCCAAGGCCTGCCGAGCCGTGGGCGCCGCCAACGGGCAGAACCCGCTTGGGATCATCGTCCCCTGTCACCGGGTGATCGGTAGCACCGGCAAACTCACCGGGTTCGCGGGCGGACTCGACGCCAAGGCCTGGCTATTGAATCACGAAACCGGACTGTTCACGCCCTAAGACTCAACGTCTTCGTATCACACAAGCCACCCCACCCAGGCCCAGCAGCGCCAACGTCGCAGGCTCGGGGATGTTTGCACTTTCCAACGGCGGATCACCCGCGTTCCAGTTACCCAGCACGATGTTCAGGTCCGCGATCCCGACGAAACCGTCGCCGTTGGGGTCGCCGTCGATCAGGGAGCCGGCCGTCACGGTGTCGTTCCAGGCGCCCAGCACAATGTTCAAGTCGAGAATCCCGACGAACCCATCGGCGTTAAGATCGCCTGCAAGGAACGGTGTGGGGAACGGAAGGAAGCCCATGACATAGAGCTCGTAGCTGCCGGTTACATCCGCTCCGATCTTGCTGGACCCGGTGACTTCGATGAAATAGGTACCGCTGGTGGGAATAACGACATCGATCAAGATACTGTCGGTGCCCTCGAACTGGTCGTCGTTAATAGTGAAAGGCGACGTGCTGGGGTAAGGCACCGGCGTGAGTGTCGAATCGACCAGCTCAACCTGCATGTCCACCGGGTCGGGCAGGCGTGTCGGGTCGGTATCTGAGATGACTTTCGAGATCACCTCGATCGTGACGATCATCCCGGCGGGCGCATCGAAGGCGTAGTAGTCGTCCTCGAACGGCATGTCCAGCGATGCACCGATGATCGCGCCGGCAGCACCCGGGAAGCTCGTGACCGGCGTCAGGTCCAGCGGGTCGGGGAAATACAGGTCGGGCGGGCCCAGTTGTGTGTTGGGAACCATGATCGGGGTCAGCGGCACGTCCTGCGCTTCCCCCGGGAACATATGATCGATCCCTAGTTCCGGGTCTTTGAAGGCGTACTCATTAAACGCGAGCTTCATCGCCGATCGTTCGCTGAGCCAACTGGGGGTCAGCAAAGTGTCTGCGTTCAGCGCGACCGTCGAAGCCAGACCCATCACATGGAACGATGCGTTGGTCGCACTAGGTCCCGTATAGGTTGGGAAGTAAGACGAGCCCGACACCGCGATCCCCGAGCCGATCGGCCCGAACGAGTCGTGGTGACGCAGGCCCAGCGCGTGCCCCATCTCATGAGCCGCGAGATTGGCGCTGGCCATCGCGACCGCTTCGCTGCTGGTCAGCTCCGGGAGCGTCCACGTCCCGCCCCCGGCTTTGGCCGTCCCCTCGAACGCCTTGAGCAGGCCCAGCGCGTTGATGTCCACGTCGTCGTTGTCGTCGGTGTTTCTAAAGTCCAGCTTCTCCGCGGCGCCGCCCATGAACCCGTTGTTGAACTTGACGAGCGACGTGGTGAAAGGCACCGGTGGGAACAGCGGGTCGAAGATCTCGAACTTGATCCCGAACGGCCCGCCGAACGGGTCCAGCGGGTCACTTAGATAAATCATCTCCAGCTGTTCCTTGATCGCGGCCCGCTCCGCCGGCGTGTAGACGTGCGCGTCCAACGGGTCCGCCAGCGAGATCGTATCGAAGCTCAAAGACACGGTTTGAAGCGCCAACACCGGCGTGCTCATCAGCGCCAACACAACCGTGCCAAAGAGGGCCTGGGCGCACCGTCGCCGCGCATCCCAACCACACCCGCTGCTTGTCCATCCCGCCCTATTGATAGTCATGATGTTGTATCCCTCAAACCAAAGAAGTGTGTCGACCGCCCAAGGGCTGATTGTCCGCCCACCCCATGTTAAATCACCCGGAGCGAGTTTTACAGCCTATTTCCACCTTGCAGGCATATTTTCATGCCGATTCCGCGTTTCCACGGTCCCCGGGGTGCTTGGTCTCGGCCCGAAGTGGCGTTACCTTGTTCGTTATGGCACCAAAACGACTGTGGGCACCCTGGCGGATGGCGTATATCAGTGGGCTGGACGGCGGGGACACACCGGCCAAGGACGGCTCCCCTGAAGGGTGCTTCCTCTGCGACGCCGCGAGTGAACTCAAGGCCGGCGTCGAGCTGGACCGGCTGCTGGTTCTTAAACGCGACGAGCGCGGCGTCCTGATGCTCAACCGCTACCCCTACACCAACGGCCACATGCTCGCCGCACCTCTCGACCACGTCGGCGACATCAGCGACTTAAGCGCGGTCCAACGCGCCGGCCTGATGGAACTGAGCGAGCTGGGCGTACAGCTGTTACGCAAAACAATGAATCCCCAGGGGTTCAATATCGGCATGAACCTGGGCCGTTGCGCCGGCGCGGGCCTGCCCGGCCACGCACACATGCACGTCGTCCCACGGTGGAACGGCGACGTCAATTTCATGCATACCATCGGCCAGGTCCGCGTCATCCCCCAGGCGTTGGAAGAGAGCTTCGCGATGCTCAAAGCCGCGCTGACGGCCAATCCACCAGAGGCGTAAGCGAAGACGTCGCGATGAGGCGCGCACGCGTGCCTTTGTGTGCTTTCCAGGAAACGCCGACCCGGCATAGGATATGGCTCAGATGCGTTACCAAGAATTCCCCGACAACAAACGCCTGCCGGTCCTGCTGGACCTGGTCTCGAACCTCAGCAAGGCCACCGACCCCTCCGAGGTGTTGCACGCATTCGGCGAGGGCTGGGCGAAACTCGCCGGGTCGTCCGGCTACATCTCGCTGTCTTGTCGGGGGCTTGAGCCAGGCGAGTACCGCCTCACACGACAACTGGTACTCGGGCAAATCACCAGGGAAGACCGTGACAGCCTCTGGGCACCGTCGGGTGACCTGCCGGTCCATACCGACGGCCTGCTCGGACGCATCGTCCGTGGCGGCAAGCCGGTGGTCGTGCAGGACCTTGATGTCAAAGACGACCCGGTGCTGGGTGACAGCATCGCGGCGTACCGTTCGCTGACCGCCACACCACTGTTCGACGGGGGGAAGGTACTCAACTGGGCGATCAGCCTCAGCACCGACCCGTCCGTGCATACCGAGAAAGAATTGGAGGACGTGCTGCTGCGTTCGAACCTGGTCGGCGGGACCGTCCGCCACGTGCAGACCGCCAAGAAACTCCGCGAGGTCCATCAGCGGGTCAAGGACGAGGTCGAAAAAATCGCCAACATCCAGCAGGCGCTGCTCCCGGAAAAACTCCCCGACATCCCCGGCGTCTCGATCGCCGCGAAGTACCAGACCTACGACCAGGCCGGGGGCGACCTGTATTCTTTCCATCCATTGGGCACCGGGCTCAGCCACACCATCAAGCAGCCCGACGGGCGTTGGGCGATCCTCATCGGTGACGTCTCGGGCCACGGCCCGGCCGCCGCGGTCGTCATGGCCATGGTCGAATCCATGCTCGCCTCCTACCCCATCACCCCCGATACCACCGGGCAGGTGTTTGACTATCTCAACAAGCACCTCTGCGCCAAACGCATCTACGACACCTTCGTCACCGCGTTCCACGCGCTATACGACCCCGCGACCCGCAAGCTCACCTATTCCCGCGCAGGCCACCCGCCGCCGCTGTGGCGCAAGCCCCAGAGCGCAGCGGGCAATGGCCATGTCGATGGGGCTGTGCAGATAGACATCGTAGAGCTTGACGCCGTCGGCGGTTTACCCCTGGGCATCATGCCCGAAGAAACCTACGAAGACGCCTCGATTATCCTCGATCCCGGGCAGACACTCACCCTCTACACCGACGGCATCCCCGAAACCCGTGCCCCCGACGGGGCGTTCTTCGGCACCGAGGGCATCATCCGCGCCCTGGTCGAATGCAGCGGTGAGGCCGAGTGTGCCGCGGATACCGTGATGACTCACGTCCGCAAACACGAGGCCGGCACAAAACCTCAGGACGACCAGACGCTGGTGGTGATGAAGATTGAGGCTTAGACGTTGTCAATGAAAAGAGGCCTGCGCCGTACACATCCAGGCACGACGCAGGCCCTGCTATTTGTCAAAAAATCGATGCTATCCGGGTGAGTCTCCCGTGGCTTCATTACCCGCGGAGCCCGAAGCTCTTTCGGATGTTCTTGATCTCGTTGCGAAGCAGCATCAGCTCGTTGTACAACGGCCGAAGCTCGGGGTCTGTCGGGCGGTTCCCAGAATCCGCTTCACCCTCTGAGCCTTCGTGGCCCGGGCCGTGGCCCTCTTCGCTGCCGCTCTCGGGGTGGGTCGTCCACCAGCTGAACCGCTCGCCCGCGGCGGACAGCTCTACATCAATCTTATGCCCAGGCTCCAGGTCGGTCCGCTTGGTGGGGCCCAACTCGGTGCCGTTGGAGAGGTGGACCTCGACGCGCACGTCTTCCAGTGTTTTTTGCGTGGTGTTTTCGACCACGCCTTTGAATGACTGGCTCGAGGCGTCATAGGCGATGACCATGTGGGCGCCGTTTCTCGTGTTGTCCCACGTGGCGTCGATGCCCATCCGTGTGCCGCCTTCCTCGTCGCCGCCTTCGCCTGACTCGCCGCGTCCTTCACGACCTTCACGACCCTCATGGCCTTCGCCTCGCTCGCGGCCTTCGGCATGTTCTCTACGGCCTTCGCGTCCCTCGGCGTGTTCGCCACGGCCTTCGCGGCCCTCATGGCTTTCGCCTCGCTCACGGCTGCCACGGTTCCGTTTCTTCTCAACACTGTTGGCCAACACCTGCAACGTTTTAAGATCCGACCGGGATTCACGGATCAGTTCATGCAATATCTCGATGTCACCGGCCCGGGTGGACACGGCATTATCATTCTCGGCACGTACCTCTTGTGTGCCGGCGGTGATGCCCACAACGGCAACGCTAAGCACGATCAGCGCAGTGATAGCGGTCAGCTTCTTCATGATGGCTTCCTTTCAAAAATTAGGATGTAAACAACTGATACGTCGTACCAATGGCCGCGATCAACGATGACCGCGTCCGTGTTGTTGCTCCGTTCGGTGCTCGCCCGGGGGCGCCCCTGTTGATTCGCTATGTTCGTCGGCCGATTCAACGTGCAGCCGGCCGTCTTGTTCGTAATTCGTATACCGGGAAGCGTGCTCTTGCACGTCATCTAGATGCTCGGGTTCAGCCCGGTGTGTCTGGTCGTGCTTTTCACCCGGATTGACACCGGCCGGTGCCACGGCAGGCGCCAACCCGCAGGCCAGCACGACCATGGCCGCGGAACCTATCACACGCCGGCCCCACCGGGGTGCTTCAAGCATGCCTTGCTCCTGCAACAAGCGATCGACACGGATGCGAAGCTGCGACCGCCCCCTTGCCATGCAGGGGACAGGGAGCCTGCGGTCAATCGGCAGCACCCATGCCGCGACCTCGGCCAGGCAACTCGCCATCGTAAGACGGTCATCCACCTGACTTGCCGCCCAGTCATCGCACTGCTGCTCCGCGGCTGATGAGAGCTGCCTCTGAGCCACACGCAGAAGCGGCTGGAAGAAGAAGACCGCCTTGAGCATATGCATCACACCCAGCCGCTGTGGGTCACGGCGCATGTGGTGGGCGACTTCATGTGCAAGCATCGCTCGCAGCTGCTCGTCATCCAATTCATCTAGAGCGCGTGCCGGGACGCAGACCTCGGCCTTGCCTCCCGATCCGATCGCGATCGGAGAACCCAGATGGTCACTCAATGTCAGCAGCGGCGCCCTGCCGATATTAGCTTGTCGGCTGAGTTGGGTAAGCGCACGTCCAGCGCGCAAGTCACTCACCAGCTCGTGCGGCTCCAGCCGTCGTCGCAGGGCATGGAGCCTTCCAAAGTAGCACACCATCAGCACGCCGACGATGAAAAGCCAGGCCCAACCCGCGGCGCCTCGCCAGCCCATCGATGATCCGGCCGATCCCGCTGGCCAGTAGCCCGCGTCCGCCTCTGACACTTGCGGGCTGCGGTGCTCGGCACCTCCATGCTCCGGGCTAAGCGAACCTGAAACGGCGGCCTCTTCCTGCTTGGTGTGCCCGGACTCTTGAGCCGAAACCAGGGCGGCGGGCAGAGGCACCTGCCAGATCGCCGAATCCGATGCAACCAAGGCGTGCGCGGTGGAGGTGATGAAGCTCGCGGCGATCGCCGTGTACCAGATTGTTTCCCGTACCCGCGTGCCCATGTGTGGGCGCATCATGGTCCACAGCCAGGTGAGGCCGAGCCACAGGGTGCTATGTACCAGGAACGCCAGGAGCCAGCCCATCATGGCTTACCCCTCTTCTTGGCAAGGCGTACCCGGAGGTCTTTCAATTCATCGGCGTCGATCTCCCCGGCTTCGATCAGATGGCTGACCAGCGCAGTGCTGTCGCCGCTGAACATACGTTTCACAAGCTCGCCGACCATGCCGTCTCGGACATCAGATTCAGCGATCAGAGCGCGGTAGATGAACTGCCTGCCATCGGGGCGGTGGGTCACGATTCCCCGCTCCTCCATCTTCCGCAGCATGGT
>JAJDCV010000127.1 GCA_029260675.1 Phycisphaeraceae bacterium | reverse complement strand
TCCCCAACACACGGATATTGGACCTGTCATACGGGATCGCCTCGCTCGCCACCGATCAGAGCCCGGATACCAAAACCCTGATGCGGACCGCCGACCAGCGGCTGTACGCCAACAAGGGCTCATTCAAGCGGTAAGCTTCCCAGGGCCTGACCCCTCAACACCAAGACCGCGTCACATCAGGCTTTACCCCGTAGAAAGTCGCCCTAGAATACGGATGAACCGATCCTGTTTATTGGGAAGGCCTCCATGTCGGCGCATCACGCGATCGACAGCCCGGCACACATCCGGCCACCCGCGGTTGCGGGCACGTTCTACCCCGCCAATCCCGGAGCACTGCGGCAAGAAATTGTTACGTACATGGATGGCGTGGACCCGGCGCTACAGAATTTGGCCGGTGAAGACGGGCCACCGATCAGAGCGATCATCGCCCCCCACGCCGGTTATATGTACAGCGCACCGGTCGCCGCTTCGGCGTACACGTTTGTCCGGCCGCTACACGGGAAAATCGATCGTGTTGTTATGATCGGCCCGTCACACCGCGTGGCGTTTGTCGGTTTGGTGGGCAGTTCGGCCCAGGCATTTGATACACCCCTGGGTGCCGTCCCTGTGGATGTCGAGGCAACTCGGGGACTCAAAGACATACCCGGCGTGCATATCCACGACGCCGCCCACGCGCCCGAACACGGGCTTGAAGTCCACCTGCCGCTATTGATTCACACGATAGGGGAAGCTAATCAACTTGGTTATGTAGGGTTCAGCATCGTCCCGCTGCTGTTTGGTGAGATCGACGACGCGGTCGTGGCCCAGGCCCTCGACCCGTTTATCGCCGATGAAAAAACGCTCATCTTGATCTCAAGCGACCTGTCGCATTACCACGACTACCAGGCCGCTACGGCGGTGGACCGCGAAACCGCTGACGCGATCGTCAACCGGCAGGCCGATGACATCACACCGGACCGGGCATGCGGGCACACCGCTATCCGGGCGCTGCTGCGGTGTGCGCAGTCTCATGGGTTGGAAGTCACCGAGGTAGACCTGCGAAACTCCGGCGACACAGCCGGGCCACGCGACAGTGTCGTCGGGTACGGTGCGTTTATCGTCCGTTGAGACATCCATGACAAGCCAACAGATCCCAACCCGTGAACGGACGATACTGATCGAGGTCGCCCGCGCATCGATCGGCCACGGCCTGGCAGAGCGCAAGCCCCTGGCGGTCGACCCGGAGGCCTATGGCGGGGCCTTGGCCCGACCCGGCGCGTCCTTTGTGACACTGAAGATCGAGGAAAAACTCCGTGGCTGCATCGGCCGGATCGACCCGGATGGCCCATTGATCTGCAGTGTTGCGCGGAACGCCTACGCCGCCGCATTTGACGATCCGCGGTTTGAGCCGTTGACCGAGCCGGAGTTTGCCCGCCTGGGTATTCACATCTCGGTGCTCTCCGAGCCAACCCCTATGACGTTTGATAGCGAAGAAGACCTGCTGCGCCAGTTACGCCCGGGCGTGGATGGTCTGGTGTTAGAGGCCGGCCGTTGTCGGGGCACGTTCCTCCCGGCGGTATGGCAGACCCTGCCCGAGCCGCGCCAGTTCCTGGATCAACTTAAAGTAAAAGCCGGCCTGCACCCGGACGCCTGGCCCGGCGATGCGCGCGTGCTGCGTTATACCTGCGAGTCGATCGGGGAGTAGTGAACGGGTATCGGGTATCGGGTATCGGGTATCGGGTATCGGGTATCGGGTATCGGAAGACGCAGAAGCGGGTGGCTTTATTTCCTGCTTTTTAAATTTAGGGTTCCGCTATTGAGGCCGTCCTGCGTTTCCTAATCCGCGTGGTCCAGCAGGGTGCTCAGGCCCGGGCGGAAGACGACCTTGTCGTCCACGACCAATAGCTTTTCGTCCAGGAACATCTGCACCGCATCCGACAACACCCGGCCTTCGAGCTGCTGGCCCTTGGTCCGCACATCGACGGCGGTGTCCTTGCCGACGTCGATGTGGAAGACGTCCTGAAAGACGATCGGGCCTTCGTCCAGGTCTTCGGTGACGAAGTGTGCGGTGCAGCCGGTCACGCGCACGCCCTGTTCCCAGGCCTGGTGGTAGGGCTTGGCGCCGGGGAAGTAAGGAAGCAGCGAGGGGTGGATGTTGATGATCTTGTGGCGGTAGGCCTGGACCATCTCCGGGGGGACGATCTGCATGTACCGGGCCAGCACCACCAGGTCGGGCTTGTATCCGTTGAGCTGCTCCATCATCCACTTGAAGTGGGCGGGCTTATTATCTTTCGCCGTCAGGTGAGCGAACGGCAGGCCCGCGGCTTGGGCGATCGGCTCGAGGTCCGGGTGGTTGCCCAGCACGCACACCAACTCGCCACGGCAGCGGTTGGCCTGGAAATCTTCGATGATCCGCTCAAGGCAGTGCGCCTCCTTGCTGACCAGCACCGCGACACGCTTGGGCTTGCCCTGGTCGTGCAACGCGATCCGTACCTGCATCTCGATCTGCTTGCCAAGCTCCAATAGGCCCGTGATCAACTCGTCCAGGCTCACGCTCACGTCGGACAGGTCCACGAGCATGTCCATGATGAACCGGCCACGGGTGACCTGCTGCTCGATGTCCAGGATGTTCACACCCAATTCGGCGAGGTGGGTGGCGAACTTGGCGACCACCGCCTTCTGATCCTTACCCACCACACTGACTACGGCTTTGACTTGAGGCATTTCCATTCCTTGTTTACGGCTGTCCCAGCGCCTGGTCGAAGGCTTCCCCGACCCGTTCCGCGAAGTCGACCTCCTCGACATCCTCGGACACGCCCGCCTGGTCCGCCAGGGCGCTGGCGTTTTCGGTAACCTTCAATAGGTCGGCTTCGCTTGGGCTGGGCTTGAATTGCCAGTCACCCGAATTCGATTTGACCAGGACGGGGTCCAACGCCTGCTGGACCTGTGATTGATAGATCTGCCCCTCAAGCACGCCGTGAGCCACGCGGTTAAGTGCCTGCCTGGCGTCGGTCTTGTCGTCATCGCTCAGTGAAGAAGGCTCGATGATTCCGGATGCAACATATTGAGTCATCCCCGCGACGATCAGGCCTTCGATATTCACCGCCTCCATCGCGTTGACGATCTGCTCGAGCGTGATCTTCCCGTCCGCGAAGTCCTGCTTGATCTGGTCCACGCGGGTCGTGATCGCCTGTTTCTGCTCGTCGGGGAGGGGCGACTGCTCGACGGCACTATTGACCGCCGCCGCAACGCCCGACGAAGCCAACGACCGCCAGTTGTTGGCGACATACCACGCGCCCAGCGCGACAATAATCACCACGATCAGCACCGCGATGCCGCAACCGATCGCGACCTTCCCGCAGCCACCCGAAGATTTAGGCTTTTCCTGATTCATGGCCGGCCCTTTGCTCAGTTGATCAGACCTCTTGAAGACGAACCCCAACAGGTTATTAGAATCGATTTGCCCCGCATGTGGTAGCCCGCCGTCATAGCCGCGCACCCGGCAACCCCCCGGGGCTTCGGCTACAATACACCGCTTAATCGGCCCCGCCGACACACGGATCCTCAAGGAAACCACACGATGCCCGAGGGTATGAGCTTTGATCTTGTCGTCATCGGGGGAGGCCCCGGCGGCTACGTCGGTGCGATCCGCGCCGCCCAGCTGGGCATGAAGGTCGCCTGTGTCGAGCGCGACAAGCTCGGGGGGGTCTGCCTGAACTACGGCTGCATCCCGACCAAGGCCCTGCTCGCCGGGGCCGAGTTCTACCACCACCTCAAGCACGAGGCCGAGGACTGGGGCATCCAGGCAGACAACATCCGCCACAACTGGGAGAAGGTCATCCAGCGCTCCCGCGGGGTCGCCGGGCAACTGAACAAGGGCGTACATTTCCTGTTTAAGAAGAACAAGATCACCCACATCGAGGGCCACGCCTTCATCCCCGCCGCAGGCTCGGTGCAAGTCTTCGACAAAGACGATGTGGGGCGGAAGGGCAAGCCGACAAGAACGCTCACCGCGAAACACATCCTGATCGCCACGGGCGCCGTTCCGCGTGCCATGCCGGGGTCGCCGTTCGATGGCGACAAGATCATCGCCGCCAAGGAAGCCATGATGATGGCTAAGCAGCCCAAGAAGCTGCTGATCGTCGGGTCCGGCGCGATCGGGATGGAGTTCGCCTACTTCTACAACGCCTTCGGCACCGAGGTCACCGTCATCGAGATGCTCGACCGTCTGATGCCGATCGAAGACGGCGAGGTCTCCAAGGAGATCGCCAAGGCGTTCAAGAAGCAGGGGATCAAGACCCTCGCGGGGCACAAGACGCTGTCGCTTGAGACAACCAAGGCCGGGATCAAGGCCGTCGTCGCGCCGACGAACAACGAATCCAAGACCCAGACGATTGAGGCCGACAAGGTTCTGGTCGCCATCGGGGTCAAAGGTCGGTACGACGGGTTGTTCGACGACTCGCTTGGGTTGGAACTATTCAAGGACCACATCAAGGTTGATAAGACCCGGTACGCGACGAATATCCCCGGTATCTATGCGGTGGGTGACGTGATCGGCCCGCCATGGCTTGCGCACGTCGCCAGCGAAGAAGCAATCGTCTGCGTCGAACTGCTTGCCGGGCACCACGCCACCGCGATCGATTACGACTCGGTCCCCGGCTGCACCTACTGCCACCCCCAGATCGCGTCCATCGGCCTGACCGAAGAGGCCTGCAAGGAAAAAGGCCTCAGCTACACCGTCGGCAAGTTCCCCTTCGCCGCCTCCGGCAAGGCCCAGGCGCTCGGCCAGACACAGGGCTTCACCAAAATCATCACCGACAAAAAGCACGGCGAGATCCTGGGCGCTCACATGATCGGCGAAAACGTCACCGAACTCCTCGCCGAGATGGGTTTAGCAAGACGCCTTGAAGCCACCGGCGCCGAGATCACCGCCACCATGCACGCCCACCCCACCCTAAGCGAAGCCGTCATGGAAGCGGCACTGGGGACCGAGGGACGGATGATCCATTCGTAGAACGCGACTTCATGGCAAAACGACCAACACTCGAAGATCGATTAGCTGAGTTGGAGGCGTTGCGTGCTCAGCCGGATGCGGGAGCGACGGCGGTGTCTCTGCGGCATGCGTTGGGGCTTAAGAATAGTTTTATCGTGGCGCGGGCTGCGGTGTTGGTGGGGGAGTTTGAACTGCGCGAGTTGTCTGATGCGATGGTGTCGGCGTTTAATCGGCTAATTAATACGGGATACGAAGCGGACAAGGGCTGCCGGGCGAAGACGGCGGTGGTGGATGCTTTGCAGAATGTGAATGCGGGGGAAGACCGTGTGTTTCTGCGGGGTGTGTCGCACGTGCAGATGGAGCCGGTGTATGGCGGGCGGGTCGATACGGCTGGGGGGCTGCGCAATGCGTCGGCGATCGGGCTGGTCAGGATGAACCATCCGCACAGTCTGCTGGTGTTGGCAGATCTGTTGGCAGACCCGATACCGTCGGTGCGTACTGATGCGGCGCGAACGCTGGCGTTCCGGGGTGCGGCGGACGGCGTGCCTTTGCTGAGGATGCGCGTGCGCGTGGGGGATGAAGACCCGAATGTGCTGACCGAGTGCTTGTTTGCAATGCTTCAGTTGGATGCTGGGCCATCACTTGAATTTGTCGACAAGGTATTCAATGGCCCGGACCCAGCGTTAGCAGAGTCGGCGGTGCTTGCGCTTGGTCAGTCACGGCTACCGGAGGGTTTCGACAAGCTGACGCACTGGTTGAATCAATCTAAAGACCGCGACCAACGCAAGACCCTGCTACTAGCGATGGCGATGCTTCGGCAGGACACCGTGACAGCGTATCTGGTCGCCAAAATCGAACAGGGCCGATACGACGATGCGTGTGATGCGGTGGATGCCTTGGGTATCTATCGGCACGACGAGGCGGTATGCGGCCGCGTGCTTGAGGCGGCTCAGTCCAACGAAGACGACGATCTGTTGCCTTATGCCAGGAACATTTTTCAGTAGTTGGCCGACACCGCGGGCTGGCTGGGATATCATCAAGGTACAGATTGGCATTGATCCACACGCAAGGGAAATAGTCATGGTCCTCACCCCCTCCACGATGATGGAACTCGGATCGCCGGCTCCGGACTTTTCTTTGCCGGATACCAATGGCAAGACCGTCTCGATCGGCGATTTCAAGGACGCCAATGCGTTGCTGGTGATGTTTATCTGCAACCATTGCCCGTTCGTGGTGTATGTCGCGGACGAGTTGGCGCGGCTGGGTCGAGACTACCAGCCCAAGGGTGTGGCGGTGGTGGCGATCAGCGCGAATGACATCAGAACCCACCCGGCAGACAGCCCGGAGAAGATGAAGCAAGAGAAGTCGGCAAAGGGGTATGTGTTTCCGTATCTCTATGACGAGACCCAGGAGGTAGCCAAAGCGTACACCGCGGCGTGCACGCCGGATATTTTTCTGTTCGATGAGGAGAAAAAGCTGGTGTATCGGGGGCAGTTGGATGACAGTCGGCCCAACGGTGACTTGCCGGTGACCGGCGAGGACCTGCGCCGGGCACTGGATGAAGTGCTGGCGGGTCGTCCTGTACCCGCCGATCAGAAGCCGTCGATAGGGTGCAACATCAAGTGGACACCCGGGAACGAACCGGCGTACTTCGGGGGATAAGGTTGAACCGCGAAGCCGTGAAGAGCGCGAAGTATGATGCGAGAAAAATCCGGGTGGACACCCATGATGGGAAGACTGGGACTGGATTGTTACTCGGCTGAAGCACTCTTCTTATTCGCGTTGACCGGCGTTTATTTGCGGCTACGTTATCTCTTATATTTTGCAATCCTCGGCATCTTTGTGGTTAGGATGAGGTTTCATTGACGACCCTTCAGATTATTGAAGTAAGTGCTGCCCTGGTTTTTGCGTGCGCGTTGCAGGGGGCGGTGGGTTTTGGTGCGGGGCTGTTTGCGATCCCGCTGATGGTGTGGGCGGGTGTGGGGTTGCCTGAGTCGATCGCGGTGACGCTGGGTGGGGTGATGGTGCAGACGGCTTGGAACCTGTACCGGTATCGGGATCACGTGAGTCTTCGGGACACGCTGCCGTTGTTTTATCTCCGTGTCTTGACACTGCCGGTGGGTATTGTGTTGCTGGGCGTGTTGGTGTCATTTGGGCAGGCGCGGGTGAAACAGGCGATCGGGGGGATGCTGTTATTGGTTCTGGTGTTGCAATGGGCGATGAAGGTCAAGCCTCGGGATCACGTGGGGTGGGGCTGGACGGTGCTGGCCGGTTGCGCAAGCGGGTTGACGGCCGGGCTGGTGGGGATGGGTGGCCCGCCGGTGGTGTTGTGGGTGATGGCCCACGATTGGCCGGCGAAGAAGGCCCGGGCGTTTCTGTGGGCGACGTTTCTGATGCTATCCCCGGTGAATACCGTGCTGCTGGTTTGGAAGTTTGGCGGGGGGATATGGGGGCCGGTGTTGTTGGGATTGTGTCTGGCCCCGCTGGTGGTGCTGGGCTCGGAGGCGGGGATGCGGGCCGGGGGGTTGATGTCTCGGCAACGCTTGCGGGCAGCAGCATTTGGGCTTCTTTTGTTGCTGGCCCTGGCGTCGCTTCTAGGGCCGATGCTTGGTGTCACGGGGTAGGGGAGGCTGGGGCTGCACAAACCCTTGTGTAGACGTACAATCCGGGCGTCACCGAATCCCCACGAAGGTCCGTCGTCAGCATGGCCAAAGCAACCCCCCGTTCGACAGGCAAGAAGGCCCCGGTCAAGGCCACCAAACGGCCACCCAAACGGACCAAGGCCAAGGCTTCAACCACGAAAAAAATAAAAGCGCCTGAGGCGCCCACGATCGTCAAGACGCCGGACAAACCCTCGGCCGTCGCGGCCCGTCGGGTCGAACCGCTGCTGATGGAGATCGCCTGGGAGGTGTGCAATCAGGTCGGCGGGATCTACACGGTGCTGCGGTCGAAGGTGCCGAGCATGGTCAGCCGGTGGGGGAGTCGGTACTGCCTGGTCGGGCCATACAACCCCAACACCGCGGAGGTGGAGTTCGAGCCCGCCCCGATGGTCGGTGCGGTGGGGCAGGCGGTCAAACGGCTTCAAGAGATGGGTTACGCCGCGCACTACGGGCGTTGGCTGGTCAGCGGTCGGCCGCACGTCGTGCTCCTGGATACCTCTTCGGTCGGCGGTTTGATCAGCGAGGTCAAGCACCGCATCTGGGCCGACCACGGCGTCCCTTCGAGCAATGAGCAGAACATCAATGACGCGGTCGCCTTCGGGGAGATGTGCCGGGCGCTGTTATCGATGCTCAGCCAGAAGGAATCACAGCGCCGTCAATTGGTGGCGCACTTCCATGAGTGGCAGGCCGGGCTGGCGATCCCGATGCTGCGTAAGGAGAACTGGCCGGGGTCGCTGGTGTTCACGACCCACGCGACACTGATCGGGCGGTACCTGGCAACAAGCAACTCGTCGTTCTACGACCACCTGCCTTTCCTGGACGGCGACCAGGAGGCGAAGAACTTCAACGTCCTGACCCCGCACATGATCGAGAAGGCCGCCGCCCACGGGTCACACGTGTTCACCACGGTCTCGGACGTGACCGCCCAGGAATGCACACACCTGCTTGGCCGGACACCCGACGCGCTGCTACCCAACGGGCTGAACATCCGCCGGTTCACCGCGACCCACGAGTTCCAGACGCTGCACGAAACTTATAAACAACGGCTGCACGAGTTCACCATCGGGCACTTCTTCCCCAGCTACCATTTCGACTTGGACAACACGCTGTACATGTTCACCTCCGGCCGATACGAGTACCTGAACAAGGGGATGGACATCACGATCGAGGCGCTGGCCCGGCTGAACCACCGGCTGCGTGAGACGGCCAGCCCGGTCACGGTCGTGTGCTTCATTATCACCAAGGCGCCGTTCAAAAACATCAACGTCAAGGCGTTGCAGACCCGGGCGATGCTCAACGAGTTCCGCACCGCTGCCGATGCGATCAAGCAGGATATCGGCGACCAATTGTTCCGCGAGGTGACGACCGGCACGATCCCCGACCTGAACACACTGATGAAGGACTACTGGCGGCTGCGCTTACGCCGGGCGATCCACGCCTGGAAGAGCAAGACCCCCCCGTCGATCATCACACACGACCTGGTCAACGACGCGGACGACCCGGTCCTGAATAAGCTGCGTAGCTGCCATCTGTTCAACCTTCAGAGCGACCCGGTCAAGGTGGTCTTTCACCCGGACTTTGTTTCGGCGACCAACCCGCTGTTCGGGATGGAGTACGACCAATTCGTCCGGGGCTGTCATCTGGGCGTGTTCCCAAGCTACTACGAGCCGTGGGGCTACACCCCGCTGGAATCGATCGCGCTGGGTGTCCCGGCGGTGACCAGCGACCTCTCGGGGTTCGGGTCGTACCTCAAGCAACTGATGCCCGACCACGCATCGAAAGGCATCTACGTCGTGCCCCGCCGACACAGCGATTTCAACCGCGCCTCGGAAGAGCTGACCGACAGGCTATTCAGATTCGTATCGTTGGGTCGGCGCGACCGTGTCGTGCTCCGAAACTCCGTCGAGTCTTTCAGCGAGCACTTCGACTGGCACAACCTCGGCCGACGCTACCACGAGACACACGACCTGGCGTTGGATCGGGTCAGCGGGTGATAACCCCAATCGTGAGTTATCGCCCCTTCCTGCCAATAAAGCCTGATTTATCTTGATATTTACTGCCTATCTAGGTACTACAGGTTAGCCTCTTCTGTAAATTGGCCGATGTCTTATTTTCGAGAATAGGCAGTTGTGACACGATCTTAAGCCCGTGGAAGGTATCGAAGATCTATCATGACGGCGTGTCTGACTCTCTTCTATCTGTACCGAGAGTCGTGCGCTGAATTTACTCTAGGGGCGGGGTAAATATGACTCAGTTACAAGCACGGTCAAACAATCCACTGCGCCGCGCGATTAGCAAACTGGTCCTCGGTTTGGAAAAACGCGAGAAGATGCGCCAGGGGCGGCGGCGCTACCAGCGCCAGCCTTTAGGGGTTATGGTCCATCTGTGTGTCCAGGTCGACGGAAACCAGTATCAGCCTGTCTGTGAGGCCTGGGCGGTTGACCTGTCGATTGGAGGTATTGCTTGCCTTGCCGAACAGCCGCTCGACCTGGAAGGCAATATATTCGTCAGCTTCGAGTCGCTGCTCGGTTACCCGTGTTACGTCCCGATCTGCGTTAAGCGGTGTGCAACCCTGATCGGGAATATCCACCAGATCAACGGCCAGTTCGTGTACGATATCTCGTCCGGCCCCGGGCAGAGCACCCAGGCGGCGTAACCCATATCGGGGGGCCGCTTAGCGAATCACTTATCTCTGGCTGAAACGACCTGATCGAGGATCATGATCTTCTGCCATATCTTGCGCGACAACGCCGTGGTCAGGTGTTCGATCTCATCTACCGCTGTCAGCACGACGGGGTCCTGGAAATCCTGCACGTAGACCACCGCGATCTTTCCGATCAGGGAAAGCAACTCGCTGCAGTAATCCAGGTACCGGCCGACCTGGAACGGCGAGAGGGGTTGACGTTCCGTGTCCCCGGCCGGGCGCATGTCTTTTTTCGGATGGTTCGCCCTTGCCTTGGATAAACATATCGGGGTCCTTGGCGAGCTGGTGCATGTCGATGATGTGAGCGAGCACGCGGAGCTCGTGGACGGCGTACAACACCTTTCGGCGTTTGATCCGGTTCTCAAGCGTCACCGCAGTCAGGATCGCCGCGCCCAGAAAAACCGTGCTGCTGATCGCGGCGTCTACCCCTTCGAGCATCTCCCAGGCCCCCGCGTCGGTGAAGTGCAGGTAACCCACGGCATATACAAGCACCGCAATCATCACCGCGATCAGCAGCACTATTACGATACGCAAGGGCTTGTTGGCTTTTCGGTTTCGCCGACAGCGTTGTGCGGCGTCGGCGGCGACCCGGCGGACATCGGCGGCGATCAGCGACAGGTTTCGGCCCGGCAGCCTGGCTTCGATCCGTGTCTCCAGCGCGCCGATCGTCTCGATTAATTCGCTGGGTATCAACCTGTTAAAGACAGGCATGCTCATGACGACCCATTATAACGGGGGATACAACGGACAGGGGATCACCCTCGGCCGACGAATGACCGGATCAAGGCTTCTTCATCCTGCGTGAGACGTGTGTCGCGCCGGTCCATCACGGTGTGGAGTGTCGCGATGAGTTTGTCGGCGTCGTAAGGCTTCCGCCCCGCGTCGGTGTAGAACCCAAGCGGCGTCGCCAGCTTCGGCGCCCACCCGGTCACCGCGAGCATGCAGCCGGGGTGAACGACCGTGCCGGTGATCAGCCGGGTGCCGATCGCGGTGCGGACGTAGTCACCGATGATCGCGCCCTGGAATGTTCGGCCTGTGTCTTCCGCGGGCGTGTCCTGCTCGAGCTGAACACGCACGGGGTTGTAGGTATTTTTCAGATTGGAGACGTTGGTGTCGGCCCCCAGGTTCACCCATGACCCGACCAGGCTGTCGCCGAGGTATCCGGCGTGTGCTTTGTTGCTGTGGCTCTGGATGATGCTGGCCGAGATCTCGCCGCCGATCTTGCAGCTCGGACCGATCACGGTGTTTCGTCGGATGCTCGTGTGCGAGACGATGACCGATTCCCGCCCGATGTAGCAGGGGCCTTGCAAAACGGAAAGCGGGTTAATCACCGCCCCCTGATCGATGGCCACCGGCCCGTACTCGGCATCGATCACGACCGAAGGCAGGACCCGTGCGCCTTCGCCTACTCGGATCGGGTGATCGCCGAACGAAGTCACGCCTGGGTGTTGATCTGGTTGAAATACAGGTAAGTCGCTGGCGGCAAGATCCGCGAGGAGATTGTCTGGCAACGCATCGAGCAGGTGCCAGGGTCTTTCAAACAGGGCGCGGCCAGTGACACGGACCGTACGTGCCAGATCTGGCAGGGCCAAGAGTTCCCCGGCGGCAAACAGCCGGGAATCCTCGCTACCCAGACAGGCCGCGAGGACCTGCCCATCATTCTGGACCAGGGCCTGGCCTATTTCTAACTCGCTGACCTGTTCGGCAAAACTGACCCCGGCCCAACGCCCGTTGACCAGCAGGCAGGCACCCTCAACGGCCGTGTCTGGGTTGACCAAAACCCCCGGATACCGCTGACGCACAACCCCAGCCAACCTGCGCGGGACCCGCAAGACATCCGCGGGTCGGCCCAGGGCCTTTTGGATGCGTGAATACGACTGCCGGCTGCCGGTTCTGAGCTCAAATGCCGCCCGCGAGCTTGTCAACGGGCCGAATCGGCCCTGCCCGTCGTCGTAAATAGTGAGCGTAGGTGTGGTCATAGCAATCCAGCCTGTTGATCTCCATCGGCGGGTAAGGATCGTGTGCTTAACTTCGTTATCCAAACATCACATTCATCGTTGACAGAAACGCCCACGTTCCTTAGTGTGGGCATGTGGATAACCGTTGGATAAATTTGATCCGACACGACCTACCGGTGGGCGGCCCGTACATACCTTTCCGCACATCGTTCGGGCGGTCGTTGGTGAGAAGTTAGTTTTACAACATGCCGAATATTGATCCCGCGCTGTGGCGCGACATCATGGCGTACCTGCGCAAGCGGCACAGTTCGATCTGCCGACAGTGGTTCGAGGAGCTGGAGCCGGTTGACCTTAAGGGCGGGCTGTTGCGCGTCGCGACCAGCAACAGCGTGCAGGAAACCTACTTGCAAAGCAAGTGTTTAAGCCAGTTTAACGATGCCGCACAGAGTGCTACCGGTGCCTTGATCGGTGTGCGTTTTGTGACCGGGGGCTCGACGAGCACCAAGCCCGATGTCGGTGAGTTTAAGCCCCAGCCGGAGGTGACGATTACCGCCCGTGTCAAACCCCGGTCTAAACGCGCCGCCTCACCCTCGGATTTCGACGCCGATCAGATGGTCCTGAGCCCGGACTACAGCTTCGAGAATTTTGTCTCCGGACCCAACAACCAACTCGCCTACGCCGCCAGTGTCGCCGTGGCCAACCAGCCGGGCACCGCGTACAACCCGCTGTTCATCCACGGCGGGGTCGGACTGGGCAAGACCCACCTGCTCCAGGCGATCTGCCAAGGCATCCTCAACAGCCAGTCCGACACCGAGATCCTCTACGTCTCATGCGACGCGTTCATGAACCAGTTCATCCAGTGCGTCCAG
>JAJDCV010000126.1 GCA_029260675.1 Phycisphaeraceae bacterium | reverse complement strand
TCAAACACCGCCCCCAGCACCAGCGCCGCCGCCAGCAGGATCAACACCTCGGTTAGCACATCCCAAAACGGCATCGTCCACCCTGCTCCTGTCTCGCCGGGTCACACACCGGCACGCACAGCATAGGGCCTGCGCCACGGGATGCGAGACCAACACACCCAACCGATCGCCGAGCCCGTCTACTCCTCACGATCCGTAGCCAACCGCGGCACCGTCACCGTCACGCAGTGCAGCGCCCCGCTCATCTCGATAATCGTGTCACAATTCACAAACACGACCTCGACACCCGGCAGCGCCCCCTCGTAAGCCGCCTTGACCCGACCCCGCAACTCGGCGACCGCCTCCGCAGTATTCCGCCTGTCCGGGCTGTAGCCGGGGACCAGCACCACCTGCCCGCGCTCGCCCGAGAGGTACACGCTGTTAAGAAACGTCTTGAAGACCACCCGCCGCGGTGCGTAGTTCCGGATCGCCTCTTCCAGCGTCGTGCTGCTGTTCTCCCGGATCAACCGATCCACCAGCGATGCCTCCGCCTCGCTGCCGGGCTCCGCGTCGAACTCCAGGCTGTACTGCTCGACCGCCCGCTCGGTGATACGACGCTCGATCGCCGCCCGCTCGTTGGGGCTCCCCGCACGGGCCAGGTGCTCACGAAGCGACGGCGTCTCCGCCAGAAGCTTCTGCGTGTACCAGAGGTCTCGGTATTCTCGGGTCACGTCTTCCCGAGTCGCAAACACCACCGCCGGCATCGGGACCCGGACGATACGCCTGTCGGGGAAACGCGCACCAAGACGCGCTTCGTTCCGCTCAAGCACCCGCCCGATCTCTTCATTGAGATACCGCGCATATTCCCCCGCGCCCTCGAACGCCGCACCGTACGACGCGAGGAAAAACGTGTTCTCATCGACGACCTTGAAAGACATATCCAGGTGCTTGACCGTCGGGCCGGGCAACGGCTCAAGGTACGTCACCGTCTTTGCCCCGTAGTAATCACGCAAGATTGCTTCCAGCTCCGCCTGCCTGCCCCCGTGCATCGTCAGCGTATCGGTCGAGATGAACAGATTCCCCTGGCCGTCCGTCGTGACGTCGCCGCCCCAGACCTGCGCCGGAGGACGCACAAGGCGCACAAGCCGTTGGACATCTGCTTGCCGCAGGTACTGAGCCAGATACACCGGCGTGGTGTCGTCCTTACGCCGATCCGCCAGGTCCTTCGCCATCTTCCGATACGTCGGCGCTTCCACCCCCAACACCTCACGGTCCTGCTGCACACGGGCCTCGAAACGAGCATCGCGGTAAACCGAATCCAACAGCACCAACCCACCCCCCGGATCGCGCGCAAACACCGGCCCGTGGTCACGCAGCCACACCGTCCCAACCCGTGCCGGCACAAAATGCACCCGGCCCAGCAGCGATTCGTCCCGCTCACGGATCGCACCGACCACCCGTGCCACCGTCTGCCGCTCCTCCTCGTCGTGCATCACCACCACGTCCGTATACGCCGCCGCCCGGCAGATCAACTCGATCATGAATCCGCCCATCCCCTCCCGCGCGAACACCCCCTCCAAAGGCAACGCCACCACCAGCGCCCGCACCGGTTCCCATTCCGGGATCAGCTCCACCCCATCCGCAGGCGCCGTCGGTGCGGCAAACAGTGCGTACTCATCCACCATAAATTTTGCCTGCTCTGCCGAGACATAATCCACCCACATCACCGCAAACAGCAGGCCGATCACACACCGCAAGACCGTCGAATCACACACCTGCATAGTCAACCCCTTGATCGCCCCGGGCATCCATCTGGACCGTCGACACATGCGCGATGATACCCCACACCCCGCCACCTGGGCCAGCGTTATGAAACAAGCTGCCCGGCTGGGGGGCGACCGCAAAGGTCGCTATAATCACCCCCCCGCCAACGTGCCGGGTAAACCGCACGCACTAAAGACCTGTGTTGACCGACACGGGGCCGCCACCGCCAACCCCAACCCACGGAATCCAAGGAAGTGACTAACCAAGTCTGGCTCAACGGCGAACTGATCCCCACCGAACAGGCAACCGTCAGCGTCTTCGACCACGGCCTGCTCTACGGCGACGGCGTGTTCGAGGGCATCCGCGCCTACAACGGCCGGGTCTTCAAGATGGACTCCCACCTCAAACGACTCTACGCCTCCGCAGCCGCCATCCGACTGGAGATCCCCTACGAGGTCGACAAACTCCGACAGGCCATCCGCGATACGCTCCAGGCCAACGAACGCACCGACGCCTACATCCGACTCTGCGTCACACGCGGATTCGGATCCCTTGGGCTAAACCCCTTCCTCTGCAAACGCGCCACCGTCTTCATCATCGTCGACGACATCAAGATGTTCCCCAGCGAGCTTTACGAACACGGGATGGAGGTCGTCATCGCCAAGACCCTCCGCAACCCCCCCGCCTCGCTCTCCCCAGCAATCAAGAGCTTGAACTACCTGAACAACATCCTCGCCAAGATCGAGGCCATCGACGCCGGCGTCCTCGAAGCCATCATGCTCAACGACCAGGGCAACGTCGCAGAAGGCACCAGTGACAACCTCTTCATCGTCCGCAACACAACCGACGGCAAGCCCGAACTGGTCACCCCCCCGGTCAGCGCCGGTGTGCTCGAAGGCATCACCCTGACCACCGTCGCCCAACTCGCCGCCGACGCAGGGATCCCCGTCTCACGCGGCAACCTCAAGCCAGACGACCTCTTCAACGCCAAAGAGATCTTCCTCACCGGCACCGCCGCCGAGGTCATCCCCGTCACCCGGATCAACGGCAAAGCCATCGGCTCCGGCGAGCCCGGCCCCGTCACACAACAACTCTCAGACGCCTTCCACGACTACGTCAAAACCGACGTCTCCGAAGATTAATCACACCGATCTCAACCACGGTTTTCCACCTAAAGCCTATGTTATCCAAACGTGGGACCGTATTATCCCAAACACCCACCGCACGGTTCTCGGACCCGACTTTTCCAGAACAAACACCAAAGTTATCAACACCGCTTGAAACCTTCCCCAACCCCCGACACACTAGGGGCATGTCGCTGACCGATTCTCTCGCTTTCCTGACCGCCGACCTCCCCGGAATCGGTGGCACCATCAAGCAACGCCCCGAAGACTTCCTCGTCGAAGAGCAGCCGCTGTACAACCCGCGCGGACACGGCGAGCACGTCTTCCTCTTTATCGAGAAGACCTCACTCACCACCACCGACATCGTCATCAACCTCGCCAAGGCCTTCCGCGTCGGCAGAAACGACATCGGGTACGCCGGCCTCAAAGACAAGCACGCCATCGTACGACAGCACTTCTCCGTCTGGCTCCCAGACCGACAGGACGAGGCCGAGTGCATCGAACGCCTCGCCGACCGCAGGCTCATGAAAATCCTCTGGTCAGACCGCCACGGCAACAAGCTCCGACGCGGGCACCACGGCGGCAACCGCTTCGTCATCCGCGTACGCAACGTCCAGCCCACCGACGTCATCAAAGCCAAGCAGATCATCGACCAACTCTACGCCCAAGGCGTCCCCAACTTCGTCGGCGACCAACGCTTCGGCTACCGCCAGCACAACCATATACTCGGCAGGCTGCTGCTCCAGGGCGAGTACCAGGCCATGCTCGATGAGATGCTTGGCCACCCCATCGACGCCGACCCGCCCAACATGCAGACCGCACGCATTGCCTACGACAAGCGCGACTTCGAAGAGGCACTTAAAAACTGGCCCAAGCACCTCCGCTTCGACCGACAAGCGCTCGACGCCCTGCGACAGGGCCGCGACGCCAAGCAGGCCGTACTCGCCATCTACCGATCGCAACGCGAGTTCCTCGTCTCCGCACTGCAAAGCGCCATGTTCAACAGCGTCCTGGACCGCCGGCTGCGTGAGAACACCCTCTCCCAGATCGTCCCCGGCGACCTCGCCTGGAAGCACGACTCCCGCAGCGTCTTCGCCGTCGATGATGAAATCGCCGAAAAAGAAAACGCCCCCGCCGGCCGCGTCCCCTCACTGGAAGTCTCGCCCTCCGGACCGATGTGGGGCATCAACATGACCCAAGCCCAGGGCACCCCCGGCGAGATCGAAAAACAGGTCATGGACGTCTTCAACATACACCCCGAACACCTCACAGGCGTCGGCGACGTACACGCCGAAGGCAGCCGACGACCCATGCGCATCGCACTGGGAAGCCCCGAAGTCTCCGGCGGCGCTGACGAGCACGGCCCCTACGTCAAGCTCTCATTCATCATGCCCCGCGGCGCCTTCGCCACCATCGTCCTCCGCGAAATCATGAAGACCACCAAAGCCCAGCACCAGCCAACGACGCCCCCCGTCGTCCCGCCACCCACCATCATCGTCAACGCCCAACACAAAAAGCAATCCCCCTCCACCAGCTAATCACTTCTCGCGCCCCTCGCTTCCACTACCCCCAACCCTTCACTTTAATGCCCCTCAAGCCGCAGGCTACGAAGCCGCCGCGGATCCACCTCCGTTTTCCTGATTACCCAATTTCCTGCTTTCCTGCTTTTCCTCCCCCATCCCCCATTGACACCACCCCCCGCCCCCCGGATGATGGCATGGGGTCCGCAATCTTCCGTA
>JAJDCV010000125.1 GCA_029260675.1 Phycisphaeraceae bacterium | reverse complement strand
CTGCGCGCTGTGCTGCGTGTTGGGTTTGGCCTTGCCCACCCACGCAGCGGTGATCTTCGGGAACAACGGATTGACTAACGGCACCCGCTGGGACGCAGCGCCACGCACGGTGGGTTCTAATGAGCGCTCCCTCGCAGGCGGGCTGCGCTACTCGATACAGGACGGGGGGTATCAGGCGTACCGGGATATCTTCAGCTGGCAGAGCGCGCCGCCGACCGTTGTGGATTTCACCAGCGCGATCCACCAGGCGTTTACCGCATGGACAATCGTTGACCCGACGTCGGGACTGGGGTCCGATCTGTCTTTCGTCGAGGACCTTAGCACGCCGGTCGTCGCGCCCGCACCCAACTCTGGTGTCAATACCAACGGCGCAGAGATCGACCTGCTCGCAGAAACCGACGGCGTCTTGTGGAACCCGGGCGATAACTCCCTCCGCGCCGAAACCTTCTTCAACACCACCGCCTTCACCACACTCAACCTGGCCTCCGGCACGACCAACTACCCCGGCTTCGCGATCAGCGGCGCAGACATCAAGATGAACAGCAACCCCGGGGCCCTCTGGAGCCTCACCAGCTTCCAGACCATCCTCATCCACGAGATCGGCCACGCCATCGGACTCGGCGACGTCGACACACCCGGCAACTTCGGCCGATTCATCGACGACAACTACGACGGCACCGACTCGGCCACCGCACTCGCCACGCTCACCAACTCATGGGCCGGTCTGGTCGATCCGCTCAACCCCGCCGCCTCACCCCTCGCCGAATTCTCCGTCGCCAACGCCGACCCCGGCGTCGATACACCCGGCGTCGACATCCTGATGGAAACAAACATCCCCGCAGCGCTCTTCGGTAACCCCACGCCGCTGCAGAACGACGACTTTGGCGGACGCCAGTTCCTCTACCCCTACATCCCGTTCATCCCCGGCGACCTCGACGGCGACCGATTCGTCGGCATCGACGACCTGAATATCGTCCTGGGCAACTGGAATCTGAACGTCCCCCCCGGTGATCCCTTAGCAGACCCCAGCGCCGACGGCTTCGTCGGTCTGGACGACCTGAACACCGTGCTAGGCAATTGGAACGCCGGCATCCCTCCGGCTGTACCGGGTACGTTCAACGCGATACCCGAGCCCGGCACCGCCGCGCTGCTGTTGTGTGCAGGCGGCATGTCGCTGCCGCGTACCCGCCGGGCTTAGTAATCAACGGTTATGTCGCGGCGTTTGTTCATGAACAAAGTTTTTGTTTCCAGGCCCGGACCGCTTTATTTTTTAGAAAATTTCATCTTGCTACGATAAAATAGACTCACGAATCGCAGGCCCGCAGACGCAATGTTTGAGGTGTGCCCTGCGGGCGGGGTCGGTGTGAAGACGCCGGCACAGGGGGTTGTAGCCCTTCAGATTAAACCCTTGTTTGGCGTCACGTGCCTGCCCAGAGCTAAAGGGGTATGCCGTGTCTATCCGTGCATTTATCGTTTCGTTTGTCTGCCTTCCCGCCGCCTCGGTTCTTGCAGATTTTCAGGTCGTCGAGGACTTCGCGGGCCTGGACCTTGGCAACGTCAACGGCCAGGACCAGTGGGTCGCCACGGCCGGCACGGCTGACGTCGTCGCCGACCCCGTCAGCACATCGAACCAGGTCCTGGCCGTCTCGACAAACTCCGGCCTGGTCCGCAACCCCATGACGGTCCTCGACGGCGAGGCACACATGATGTTCTTTCGCCTGCGCTTCGCCGAGCAGCAGAAATACTCCATCGGCCTGTCCCACCTGCTGAACCCCTCGGAGTTCAGCGACTACGGCCCCGAGTTGGGCATGGCCAACGCCAGCAACGATCTGCACGTCTGGGACGACACCGCCGTCCCGAACTACGTCGAGCTAACCACACTTACCCAGGACACCTGGTACAACGTCTGGGTGATGGTCGACAACGCCGCCGACCAGTACCGGGTCTGGGTCAACGATGTCCGCAGCCGTGACGCGGGGCTCGGCGACCAGCTCGATGATGCAGGCAACGACATCTTCGACTTCCGGGTCGACGGCACCAACGACCTGATCAAGTTCTTCATCAAGACCGGCGGCGGCGGCGCACCGGGCGCACCCGAGGGCCCCGTTTACATCGACGACATCTACCTGGAATCCATCGACGGCGCCGTGAACCTGCACAACCCCTTGCCGGTCATCGGCGACCTCGACGGCGACGGGTTCGTCGGCATCAACGACCTGAACATCGTGCTGGGTGCGTGGAATCTGTCCGTCCCACCCGCCGACCCCTTGGCCGACCCATCCGGTGACGGCTTCGTCGGGATCGCAGACCTGAACTTGGTGCTGGGCAACTGGAACACCGGAAACCCCCCGCTGCCTGAATTGAACATCCCCGAACCCGGGGCTTTCGCAGTCTTGGGCTTGATGGGGTTGGGATTACTTAGGCGGCGGTGACCAGGGGCGATATTTGGTTTGTATCGGTCCACACGGCCGATAACCCCTTGGTGATCCGTTCTTCACACATCCTGCAATTAGCCGTGGTCGCGCTGCTGGGGCTGGCGGTGATTATGGTGAACTCGGCCGCGGTGACCGTCGGCGGGGCCCAGGGGCGTGGGGACGCCGGGCTGGTGGGGGGGGTGGCCGGTGTGTTGACCAGCCGGACGGTGGTTTATGCCGTGCTGGCGGTCGGGGTCATGCTGCTGGCCAGCCGGATCAATGTCAGAGAGATGTTCCAAGCGAGGGGATGGACCAACCCGTTGGCGGGTATCGTAATCATCGCACTGGTGCTGGCGGGCCTGACGCTGGTCCCCGGGATGGGCCGAAGCGTCAACGGGGCCAGCCGCTGGCTTTACCTGGGGCCCCGGAGTCTGGGACTGAGCTTCCAGCCCAGCGAGTTGGTCAAGTGGGTCATGATCATCGCCATCGCTTGGTGGTGCGCCCGCCGACGCGGGCTGATGCACCGGTTCCGTTACGGGCTTTTCCCCCCGATGATCCTGTTGGGGATCGCCTGCCTGATCGTGGTGGTCGAGGACCTGGGCACCGCCGCACTGATTGGTTTGGTCGCGGTCTGCATGCTGATCGCCGGCGGGGCACGGATCAAACACCTGGCCTGGGTCGTTCCCATCGGCCTGGTCGGCCTGGTCGCGGCGCTCCTGCACAGCCCGTACCGCATCAAACGCCTCACCGCTTTCCTGGATCCTTGGGCGGACCCCGCCGGCAGCGGCTACCACCCGATCCAGTCGATGCTGGCCGTCAGCCAGGGCGGGCTCACCGGGCGCGGCCTGGGCAACGGGATCCAGAAGTTTGGCTACCTCCCCGAAGACACCACCGACTTCATCTTCGCGGTCATCTGTGAAGAGCTAGGCATCGCCGGCGCGGCCGTGATCGTCGGGCTTTTTTTAGTGATCCTGTGGATCGGCCTGGGCATCGTCCGCGACTGCAAAGACACCTTCGGCCGACTGGTCGGCTTAGGCGTCCTGCTGACCGTGGGCCTGCAAGCCGCGATCAACATCGCCGTTGTCGTCGCCGTCGTCCCGACCAAGGGCATCGCTTTGCCGCTGGTCTCCTCCGGCGGCACCGGCTGGATCATGACCGCCTTCGCCCTGGGCCTCGTCGCCGCACTGGACAACGCCAACTACCTGCAAGCCGAGGAAGAGTTCGAGGGGCTGATGCTGGAGCCGGCGTAATAAGGGAGTTATCCGCAGATTGCGCAGATTACACAGATTGGGGTACAACAGCCTCCCTGACTTTCTTTTTCATCTACCGTGTGAGCCCTCTGTTTTGAATCTGCGTCATCTGCGCAATCTGCGGACACTTCTGACTCCAGCCACAGCCGCGACCGGCATGAAACGTGAATATTTCAGATGACAGGCAGCACACGCACCATCCTCTTCGCCGGCGGCGGTTCGGGCGGGCACATCTACCCGAACCTCGCGGTGTTGGAACGCCTGCGCGAAGTGGACCCGGATGTGTTTGCCCACCTGCTGGTATCCAACCGACAAGTCGATGAACAGATCGTCAGGAAAGAGCAGCTCCCATTCACCGTGCTGCCTGCGTTGCCATTGGTATTCAAGCCCAAGCCGCTGTGGGCGTTTTATCAGGCGTATAAGCTCAGCGAGCAGGTCACACTTGACGTCATCGCCAGGACCAACGCCTCGGCGATGATCGCGACCGGCGGGTTTGTCTCCGGCCCCGCGGTGTCCGCGGCGCAGAAGGCCGGCATCCCCGTGGCGCTACTGAACCTCGATGCCGTGCCCGGCCGTGCCAACCGCTTCGCCGCCAACAAAGCCACCGAGTCCTTCACGACCTACTCCACCCCGCAGCTGCGCCGCGCCCAGCGGATCGGGATGCCGCTTCGCCGTTCGGTGATCGGTTCACTCAAGCCCGAGAAGGCACGCTGGGATCTTGGCCTGCGCCCGGACCTGGATACGATCCTCGTCTTCGCCGGCTCGCAGGGTTCGACCTCGATCAACGCGATGATGATGGAGCTATGCACCCGTGCTCAGCACCGAAAGGCCCTGGAGAACTGGCAAATCATCCACCTCACCGGGCCGGAGGATGAGCAGGCCGTGCAGCAGGCTTATGACCAGGCCGGCGTGCGCGGGATGGCCCATGCGTTTTGCCACAAGATGGGCGCCGTCTGGTCCGCCGCCACCATCGCCATCGGCCGGGCCGGCGCGGGTTCCGTCGCCGAGGCCTGGGCCAACGCCGTCCCGACGATCTTCATGCCGTACCCTTATCACAAGGATCAGCACCAGCGCCTCAACGCCGAGCCCCTGGTCAGCTCCGGCGCGGCATTGTTGCAGCGTGACCTGGTCGACCCGATCGAGAACGTCAACCAGATCGCCGGCCCGCTCAAAGCACTTCTGGCCAACGAACACCGCCTCGAAAAGATGCGCCAGATCATGCGCGACACCTGCCCGCAGGACGGGGCCTCGGTCGTCGCCGACTGGCTGACCACGACGACCGGCGTGGGTTTTGGCCGTAAGGTGGGCAGGTAGGGGCGATTAGAGCGGCATTTACGCCTCAGGCCCGGTCTTTATACAGCCGATCCGTTGTTGGTAGCCGCTACATGCCTTAAAATACGTGGCTCGAATCCATAGGGCCGAAAGATGACCACCTTGGACGTAAACCGACTGGACCTTGAGCAGATCACCCTCCCCGCACGGAATGTGCAGGCCTATCTGTCGGCTTTCCTGCGTCATCGGCCCCTATCTGAAAACCTCAAGCGCGCGGTCGAGTACGCGCTTTTCGGCGGCGGCAAGCTCATCCGTCCCATCCTCGTGATCCGCTGCTGCGAGGCCGTCGGCGGCAGGCCCGAACAAGCCCTCCCAGCCGCTGCGGCGATCGAGATGGTCCACACCTTTAGCCTCGTACACGACGACCTGCCCGCGATGGACGACGACGACCTGCGCCGTGGCCGACCCACTCTCCACAAGCAGGAAAGCGAAGCTATGGCTGTTCTGGCAGGCGACGCGATGTTGTCGCTTTCGTTCGAGCTGATCGCCACACGCATGAAGTCAGCCGACACCGCCCTGGAAGTTATCCGCGAGCTGTCGGTCGGCACCAACGACATGATCGTCGGCCAGGTCCAGGACACCCTCCCCACCGATCCAGGCGATCTGGACCCCATCGACCGCCTCGAAGAGATCCACAAAAACAAGACCGGGGCACTGCTCCGCGCCGCCTGCCGGATGGGCGGGATCTGTGGCGGGGCCCCGGCCGCACAACTCGCCGCCCTGACCCGTTACGCCCAGGCGATCGGCCTGATGTTCCAGGCCGTCGACGACCTGCTGGACGTGACCTCAACCCCTGACGAGCTGGGCAAGGCCGTGCATAAAGACTCCGGCCGCGGCAAGCTGACCTACCCCGGCGTCCTGGGGATCGAAGGCACACGTGAGCAGATCACCGGGCTTCACGCACAGGCACACGCCGAGCTTGAGGACTTCGACAAGCGGGCCGATCCCCTGCGGGACCTGTGCGATTACCTGGCGGTCCGACAGAAATAGCCCAGCTTGCCAACCCGCTAACCCCCGGCCAAACCACACCACCGCTTAGGAAACGGCTAGAATTACACCGGGCTTGGTCGATAGGGTAAACACGCCGCGAACCCCGGGGGCACCGCCGGGCGTATGGGTTATGGATCTCATGGAGCATTTTCCGACCACCTATTGTGGATACGTAAATATGAATCGCCGCGACTTGTCGCGACAAGAGGCAGTGAATCGCCGCATCTGCTTGGAATAAGCTCGAATCACATGGACACCCCACTGTTAACCGCCATCCAGAGCCCCGCCGACCTCAAACGGCTAAACATCGACCAGCTCCCGCAGCTGGCCGGGGAGATCCGGCAGGCGATCTGTGATCAGGTGGCCCAGACAGGCGGGCACCTGGCGCCCAACCTCGGCGTGGTCGAACTGACTATCGCCCTGCACTACGTCTTCGACTTCGCCTACGACCGTCTGCTGTTCGATGTCGGGCACCAGTGCTACCCCCACAAGCTGCTGACCGGCCGGCTCGGCCTGCTGCCCAAGCTACGCACCCGTGACGGGATGGCCGGTTTCCCCGACCCCGACGAGTCGAAGTACGACCTCTTCGCCGTCGGCCACGCAGGGACCGCCATCTCCACCGCCGTCGGCATGGCACGCGGTGACAAGCTCAACGGCGAAACCGACCGCAAATCCGTCGCACTCGTCGGCGACGCCTCCATCGTCAACGGCGTCGCCTTTGAGGGCCTCAACAACGCCGGCACGCTCGACCGCCAGTTCCTTGTCGTCCTCAACGACAACGGCATGTCCATCAGCGAACCCCAGGGCGCGATGGCCGCCTACTTCGACCGTGTCCGCGTCAGCCCGACCTACGGCGACTTCAAGAAACGCGCCCACAAAGTCCTGGAAAATATCCCCGGCGGTTCCTTCCTCGAAGAGATCTACCACCGCGGCGGCGAGATGCTCAAGCACGCCATCGCCACCGACCACATGTTCGAGCACTTCGGCCTGGTCTGCATCGGGCCCGTCGACGGCCACGACCTGCCCACGCTCGTGGACATGTTCAACGAAGTCAAAGACATCAACCGCCCCGTCCTCCTGCACGCCAAAACAACCAAAGGCAAAGGCTTCGAGCCCGCCGAAGACGACGCCACCGCGTTTCACTCCCCCAAACCCTTCACCGTCGATGGCTGCCGCGTCGAACACGCCTCCGGCGGACGCAGCTTCACCGCCGCATACGCCGACGCCATGCTCGATCTCATGGCCGAGGACGAAAAAATCTACACCGTTACCGCCGCCATGGGCCCGGGCACCGGTGTCGATAAACTCATCGAAAAATACCCCGACCGCACCCGGGACACAGGCATCTGCGAGTCCCACGCGATGGACATGTGCGCAGGCATCGCCAAGACAGGCCTCAAACCCTTCTTCGCCGTCTACTCAACCTTCAGCCAGCGCGCACTGGACCAGGCGTTCCAGGAAGTCGCGCTGCAAAACCTCCCCGTCCGCGTCTGCATGGACCGGGCCGGCCTGGTCGGCGGCGACGGCGCGGTCCACCACGGGTTTATGGATATCTCGATGTTCCGCCCGCTCCCCGGCGCCGTGCTTTTGGCCGCCTGCGACGAACCGACACTCAAAGCGTCGCTGCGTTTCATGAAGGACTACGACGCCGGCCCAACCTTCCTGCGCTACCCCCGCGACAGCGTCGCTAAGTCACCACTGCAATCAGACGCCGATTGCCCACCCTTCGAGTTAGGCAAAGCCAACCTCGTCATCGCCCCCAACGACAAGCCCGACATGGTCGTCCTCGCCTACGGGATGCCCGTCTACCACGCCGCGCAGGCGATCGAAGCACTTCGGGGTGAAGGCCGAGACATCGCCCTCTACGACGCACGCTTCGCCAAGCCGGTCGACATCGAACTGCTGCGAAAAATCATCGGCGCAAACATCCCGATTATCACCATCGAAGACCACATCCTGGCCGGCGGCTTCGGCTCCGCCGTCCTCGAAGCCTGCAACGAGGCCCGCATCCCCACACACGGGATCAAACGCCTGGGCCTGCCGATGAAGTGGATCAAGCAGGCCAGCCGCAGCGCCCAACTCGCCGAGATCGGCCTCGACGCCGAGAGCATCGCCCACGCGATCCGTCAGGTGTTAAGCGACCGCCCCGCACCAACGCCCGATCACGCCGTAGCGCGAACGCCATAACCCAGTTCAATTCCCTTCGCGCCACTCCTGCGCTCTACCCTCAGCCCCTGGCTTTCAACCTTTTGCATTAACCGTTCCGGCCTTGCTGTAAATCGGCTCGCCGTCCAGACTTGGGTTGTTCTTCACCCTTTTCAAGGAGCCAAGCCATGGACGGCGAGCTTTGGTATGGATGCTATCGTCTGCTGCGTCG
>JAJDCV010000124.1 GCA_029260675.1 Phycisphaeraceae bacterium | reverse complement strand
GCGGCGTCAAGCAGGAAAACATCTTCGTCCCCCTGATCGAAGACTACGACCTGACCAGCGAGGCCGACGTCATCCGGATGTACAAGGACGCCGACCCGCAGGTCGTCATCCACCTCGCCGCGGAAGTGGGGGGGATCGGCGCTAACCGCGAGCACCCCGGCCGATTCTTCTACGCCAACATGGCCATGGGCATGCATCTCATCGAACAGGGCCGCATCCACGGCCTGGATAAGTTCGTCCACACCGGCACCGTCTGCGCATACCCCAAGTTCACCCCCGTCCCCTTCCAGGAAACCGAGCTCTGGAACGGCTACCCCGAAGAAACCAACGCACCCTACGGTGTCGCCAAAAAAGCACTCTTCGTCATGCTCGACGGCTACAAGCGTGAGTACGGCCTGAACTCCGCCGTCGTCGTCCCCGTCAACCTCTACGGCCCCAACGACAACTTCAACCCCCAGTCCTCCCACGTCATCCCCGCACTCATCCGCAAGTGCGTCGAAGCCCGCAACGCCGGCGAAGACCACATCTCCTGCTGGGGCACCGGCAGCGCCTCCCGCGAGTTCCTCTACGTCGAAGACGCCGCCGACGGCATCGTCACCGCCACCGAAAAACTCGACACCCCCGACCCCATCAACCTCGGCACCAACATGGAGATCACGATCAAAGACCTGGTCGAACTGATCGCCAAACTCTGCAAGTTCACCGGCAATATTGAATGGGACCCCACCAAACCCGACGGCCAACCCCGCCGCTGCCTGGACACTTCAAAAGCCAAAGAAGCCATGGGCTGGCAAGCCCAGGTCGGTTTCGAAGAAGGCCTGCGCAAGACCATCGAGTGGTTCGAGCAGCAGGACGAGCTGCGCGAAGTGGTTTACGGGTGACCGACATATCACGCGGAAATATTTTGTTCGTTGGGTCTGCGCCAGATCGATATAGCGAAGCGTGCGAAATTGGCATTAGAAATGCCGGCGAATGGTATTTCTACGTCACTTCTTTAAGATTTTTCGTGGGAAATACATTGCTCCAATAGTTGCTACTTGTAGCTACTCTTCTTAAAAACTGCTCATAGCCAGATAAAGTCATTATATGTAAGTGGCTAACAGTATAAGCTGGATGCATTTGGCCTTGCCTCCAATATTCCTTCGAGATATAAAACTCCACTGCATCTGCTGTCATTGGTTCGGTGGAACGATTTCCTTCTCTGTCGTAATTAACACACCAGAGGCAGGCATCTGAAACCACCAGGACAGGAAACACAGCAGTTAGCGATTGTATATGTCCTAGCTTTTCTCTCTCGTAAACAGAAACGTCTATAAGATCATGCGCCGAAGATATCGCTTGAGACCACTTGTCATATACTTCTTTATCATTAGCAATGAGCCGGTCATTTTTCTTCCCGATCTGGTTGCAAGCCTTCCCAACAAAATTATGTGACGGATATAGATCCGATGTGTATTCTGTGCGGACTATCTTGGTGTTATCCCCGCGGTATGCGAGGCCTATAGATCCACATTCGGGTTCGTTGGCAATAAGTACATCATGAAAACTCTCATCTTGAGTCCTTGGAACTCTCTGAATCACTAGCGGAAATTCTCTGGAAAGGGCCTTGCACTCTACAGCAAACTTAATCGCACGGTGTTCTTTTCTCATGATACAACGAATATCGAATTGCCTAGGTTTATCAGTTACAGGATCCGAATAAGTTCCACCATGCTCGACCTCAAAACCCGATGTGGAAGCATGAGAACACACCTTCAATTCGAGGGAGAAACTCGACTGGTTGTCGAGCCATTCAGTTATCTCTGCAGGGCCTATTTCTTCTTTAGACATTCTTGTCCTTGCACAGTTTAACGAACGGGAATGTGGTCATGAGTTGTATTTACTCAAACAATTCCGCATCTTGTTCGCCGACAGTGAGGGTAACGCCTAAATGCTCCGCGGCGGCTTTGGTGAGTTGTCGGCCTTTGCGGGTGCGGGCGAGGAAGCCGACTTGTAGGAGGTAGGGTTCGCAGACTTCTTCGAGGGTGCCGGAGTCTTCGCCGAGGGTCGCGGCGATGGCTTCGACGCCGACGGGGCCGCCCTCGTAGGTGGTGGCGATGACGCGCAGGTACTTGCGGTCCAGTTCGTCCAAGCCGAGGTCGTCCACGCCTTCAAGCTCTAAAGCTTCATCGACTATTCCGGGGGAGAGCTGGTCGTTGTGTTTGACCTGTGCGAAGTCGCGGATGCGCCGAAGCAGCCGGTTGGCGATCCGGGGGGTACCGCGCGAGCGTGAGGCGATGGCCTGGAGGGATATTTCGTCGGCTTCGCTTTGCATCCCCAGGAGTGTGGCGCTCCGATGCAGGATTTTTAAGAGGTCGTCCTGCGGGTAGAACTCCAGGTTGTGTGTCAGCCCGAACCTCGACCGCATCGGGCCTGAGATCAATCCCGCCCGGGTTGTCGCGCCGATCAAAGTGAACGGCTGCAACGGCAGGGTGATCGTCTTGGCGTGCATCCCCTGGTCGACGGTGACATCGATCTTGAAATCCTCCATCGCAGAGTAGAGGTACTCCTCCAGCGAGATCGGCATCCGGTGGACCTCGTCGATGAACAACACGTCCCCGCGTTGCAGCTTGGTGAGGAAGCCGACCAGGTCGCCGGGCTTGGTCAGCGCCGGGCCACTGGTGACGGTCAGGTGGGCATCCATCTCGTTGGCGATGACGTGCGCGAGCGT
>JAJDCV010000123.1 GCA_029260675.1 Phycisphaeraceae bacterium | reverse complement strand
CGACGCAGCAGACGATAGCATCCATACCAAAGCTCGCCGTCCATGGCTTGGCTCCTTGAAAAGGGTGAAGAACAACCCAAGTCTGGACGGCGAGCCGATTTACAGCAAGGCCGGAACGGTTAATGCAAAAGGTTGAAAGCCGGGGGCTGAGGGCAAAACCGCCGCCCGTGAATTAAACAGGATGCGTATCATAATTGACTGATTGACTGATTGACTGATTGACTGCGCGGCGTCAAAGGGGGTCTCGTGCCAGGGGTTGAGATGTTTGAATAACGCGCGGCTATCCCGAAGCGGCACTACGGACGGCGCCTCCGCGGGGGACAGGTGTGAATGATTCGATGAGTCCAAATAGAAACGGCGACCGTTTCCGGCCGCCGTTCCGCATCAGTGATCGGATGCCCGCGTGTTTAGCGAGGCGTCCTGCGATCAGGGGCCCGGGGTTACCCGAGCAAAGACAGGACCGACTGTGGCTGGCTGTTTGAGATAGCCAGGACGTTGGTGGCGGCGTTGACGAGGATCTGAGACCTGGTCAGTTCGGCCGTCTCCGTGGCGAAGTCGGTATCACGTATCGAGCTTTCGGCGGCGCTGGTGTTCTCTAAGGCGACACCCAATGACCGGATGGTCGCGCCGACGATGTTCTTCTGGAAGGCGCCGAGTCGGCCACGCAGGCTGGAGACCTGTGTGATGGCGTCGTTGACGATCTTCTGACCCAGTTCAAGGTTGCCGTCGACCACGTTGCCGGTCTTGGAGGAACCTAAGTCGTCCAGGTATCCGTTGGCCAGCGACCCGAGGTTGCGTGCAGCGACATTGGAGATGCCGATGCTGACCTGGTTCTGGACATCGACGTTGGGGCCGAGGTTGAATTTCGCGCCGCCGCCGGTGATGGTCATGGCGTCGATCGCGCCGAGCGCCTGGGCGCCGGTGGTGGTCAGGTCCAGCGAGACGTCCAGGAAATCGGAGACGATCCGTGCGGTCTTGCCTTCCGAGGTGGCGGCGACCCCGTTGATGATCGCCCCCACGTCCTGGCCGTCATCTCGCTTGCCACCGTTGCCTGCCGCCAGTACCTCGGCGATGGTCTGTACGTTTGCCGCCACGGTGCTGAAGGTGTTTTCGTCGGTAGCGGACATCGTGGTGAACGATCCGGCCTGCCCGCCACCGTCAGAGATGGTGACGCTGACGAACTGATCGGAGCCGAAGCCGGTGCTCTTGAAGATGATCGCACTGGTGCCCGGTGACGCGGCGGAGACGCCGGTGACCGAGGTAAAGGTGTTGATCGACGCGGCGAAGGCGGAGGAGGCGGTGCCCGAGGCGAAGGTGAATTCGCGTGAGCCCAGTACCCCTCCCAATTCGAACTGGAACTTGGCGCTCGTGGCCGAGAGATCCAGTGCGGTCCCGCCGGTCGAGAGGACCAGTGCGGCGTGCTGAGCGGACTGTGTGACCAAGACCTTGACGTCCCGATGATCGGTGCCTTCGAGCTTGGCGGCGTTGATCTGGAAGTCCGCGACGGTGGTGGCTTGAGCGCTGGTGGTGAAGTCGAAGCTGCCGTTAAGCAGTTTGGTGCCTTGGAAGCTGGTGGCCGAGGCGATGCGGTCGATCGTCTGCAGGATCGAATCGATCTGCAGCTGATTGGCCTTCTTCTCCTCGGAACTGAGCCCGGCTTCGTTGGCGGAAGCGCCGACGAGGCCCTGGACTTCCAGCAGGAGAGAATTGATTTCCTGCAGGCCGCCCTCGGCGATGTTGACCACCTGGTCGGCGCGTTCGGCGTTGCCGATCGCGGCGGTGATGGAAGCCTTTTCAGATCGCAGGTTCTCACTTGCGATCAGTCCGGCGGGGTCATCGGCGCCGCGGTTGATGCGGAAGCCGGTGCTGAGCCTTTCCAAAGACTTGTTCAGTGACTGGTTTTGCTGACCCAGGATTCTCTGGGCGAGCAGCGAATTGACGTTTGTGTTGATACGACTCATGGTGTCGATCCTCCGTGAAACACGCGGTTCTGTGGATCACCCGTTCTGGGTGCCAGGCTCCTGCCTAGGTACGGTCACAGATCTCCGATCCGATGTGATGCTTTTTCGATTCGTGGGTGGCAACGGGCCGCCCGGTTCTGACATTTAGTTTTTGTTGTCGTTGTCATGGTTGACTGCGAAAGTCATGTACTCATGTCGGGGCTCCTTTCTCCATCCGTGGAGTGTGGGAGCTGGGCGGGGGAGGTCGTCCACCCGCGGTGATTAGTAGGGCGTCGTTTTCGGCCCACCGTGGCCCGGCGATACGCCCGATTGCATGACCATGTTCGGCGGGCCGGGTTGGCTTACGCCACCCGTGAACGTCGAAGGTCTTATCGGAACAGGTATCCATCACGGTCTCCGGGTTGAAATCCTGCGTGGGCGATACGCTGCCCATGCAACCGGCTTGATCGTCACAACCGTCACGCGGCTTAAGGTCAACCTAATCGGAATAAGCGGCCCGGCCGATAATCGCTTGCGCCACGGCCGGGACGGTGAGATGGGGCGGGGAAAAAATCTGCGAGAATTTGACGCGCGGGGGTGAAGATGGGGTGGGTCGGGGTCGGTGGGGCGTTAGATGCGCGCGAAAAAAAGCGGCGGCCTGGATGAGGCCGCCGCGAAGGGGGTTGTTTTAACTGAGACTTATCGGTCTGGTTTAGCCGATCAGGCCCAGCACGTTCTGCGGCTGGCTGTTGGCGATCGCCAGGGTGTTGGTCGCCGCGGCGACGAGGATCTGGGACCGTGTCAGTTCGGCGGTCTCGCTGGCGAAGTCGGTGTCGCGAATCGAACTCTCTGCCGCACTGATGTTTTCCAGGGCGATGTTCAGTGAGTTGATCGTGGACCCGACGACGTTCTTCTGGAACGAGCCCAGACGGCCGCGGAGGCTGGAGACCTGGTCGATGGCGTTGTTGATGATGTCCTGGCTCTTGCTCAGGTCGCCGTCATCCAAGTCGAACAACTTGCCGGAGCCCAGGTCGTCGAGGTTATAGGACACCCCGCTGACGTATTCCGAACCGAGGTTGCGTGCGGCGATGTTCCCGATACCCAGGCGGACCTGGTTGGCGATGTCGACGCGGGGTCCGATATTAAACTCTGCACCGCCACCTGTGATGGTAAAGGCGTCGATGCTGGCGATGGCCTGGGCGGCACCGGAGTTCAGGAGGATGCTGGCGTTGAGGCCGTCGGTGTTGACCGAGAGGTTCAGGCCCTTGCCGGCGGCGGTGGTGCCGTTGACGGTGGCGGCGATGTCCTGACCATCGTCACGGATGGCGCCGTTGGCGGCGGAGAACAGGGT
>JAJDCV010000122.1 GCA_029260675.1 Phycisphaeraceae bacterium | reverse complement strand
CAAGGCAAAAGAATGTGGACAGGATGACAGGATGGACAGGATCATGCGGGCTATTACCGGCGCACTAATCTTATCCTGAACATCCTGTCATCCTGTCAAAACGCCTTCTCTCTGTGCCTTCCTCCGCGCTCCTCACGCCTTCGCGGTTATCCCCTGCATTCCTCTGCGCACTCTGCGCCTCTGCGGTTAAATCCTCACCCGTTCAATTATCCGATGGCCCACCCGAGCCGTTCGGCGTGTTGCGAGAGGCGTTGTCGCCCAGGTCATTTTCCGCCAACAGCGTGAACAACTTGCGCCTTAAAATCTGGGCGGACAGCATCGGGTCGTCGGTGTGGATCGCGATCGCCGGCAAACCCCGAGGACGGACCAGCAAGGGGTACGCGTAATGGATGCTCAACTCCGCAGCCAGCAGCGACCGGCACATCTCCGCCAGCGTCTTGCCCTGGCCCAGCTCCACCGCCAGGATGTTGACCTCACTGAAAGGCAACTGATGACGCTCAAGCAACCGACGCGCCAGGTCGCCGTGGGACGTGAGCAACCGGACTACCGCATGATCCGCGGAATCCACGACACTCAACCCGGCCAGCTCCAAAGGCTTGCCGTGGAACACCTCAATCACCTCCAGAAGCCTGCCGACTTTGTTGTCGACGAAGACGCTGAACTGGGTGTTGCGTGGCGGCTCGTAGCCGCGTGCGGTTTGATCGCTCACCGGCGCTTGTGACATGACAGCAACATCCTAAACGAACCATGGGACCGACGTAAAGACTTTATCCCGTGTTTCACAGGATTTTGTGGATAACCCGCCACGGAAACCGTCGGCAAGGTCCGATCATCTGATCGTAACAGCACCATCCGGGTAACACGATGGAAAAATCCACACGCTACTCAAAAACTTCCAGGGCGTCAGGCGGTGACCGTTTCGTACCAGCGGACCGTGGGTTCCAGCCCCTGCTCAAAACCCACCACCGGCTCGTACCCGATGGTATTCTTCGTCAGCCCCAGGTCCGCCAACGAGTGCCTCACGTCCCCGGCCCGATCGTCCTTGTGCTCGGGGGTCAGCTCCGGCCGACCCAGCAGCTTCGCCATCATCTCGGCGAGCTCATTCACGGTAACGCGCTGCCCCACCGCGACGTTGAGGACCTCGCCACCGATCGGTTTATCACACCGAGCCGCCAGCAGATTCGCATGCACCGCGTTATCCACGAACGTGAAATCGCGCGACTGCTCCCCGTCGCCGAAGATCACCGGGTGCTCCCCAGCGATCAACGAACTGGCGAACGCGGCGATCACCGCGGCATACGCCGAGTTGGCGTTCTGCCGGGGCCCGAAGATGTTGAAGTACCGAAGCGAAGCCGTATCCAGCCCGTAGCTCCCGGCATACGCACGCATCAGCGCCTCGCAGGCGACCTTGTTCGCGGCATACGGGCTCTTGGCTTTCACCGGCATGGTCTCGATCTTCGGCAGCGTCTCCGAGTCCCCATAAGCAGACGAACTCGCCGCAAACATCACGCGCTTCACCCCCGCCGACCGCGCCGCCTCCAACACGTTCAACGTGCCCGTCGTGTTCACCTCGTTATACAGCACCGGCTGCTCGACACTGCGGGGCACGGACCCCAGCGCCGCCTGATGAAAAACATAATCACACCCGACCGAGAGTTTCTTAAGATGCCCGGCGTCGAGGATCGAACCCTCCACAAAGTTCAGCTTGTCCCCGGCACGATCCTTATAGGTATCAAAATTCTCGACATCCCCGCCCGACAGATCGTCGATCACCGTGACCGATGTGCCCAGATCGATCAGCGCCTCACTGAGGTGCGACCCGATGAACCCCGCCCCCCCGGTGACCAGCGCACGCCCCCCATCAAAGAAGTCGCCGTGCTGCTGCCGCCAGTCAATAATCGCCATGTCGTATCCCTTACGGATCAAGGTGCAAAAAGTGTAGTCGTGAAATCAATCATAGCACCCCGCCAAGAGATGACCACAACCCACTTGTTAGATACAAGCGGTCCCCTCGTTAGAAAACCGGCCACAACAGGCTCACGCCCCGTCCCCGACCACCTCGACGTGGGTGTATTGATCGAGGTTGCAGGTCACGACCTCGCCGTCGTCCTTCTGAATCACCAGCCGGTCCAGCCAGAGCTTGTCGTCTTTCGCATGGGCGTACCACGACCCGGTCTTCGCCTGTTCCGTGCGGACCACCAGGCCCTCGACGCGCTCTGTCCAGACCTCGGCTTTGCGGGGGATCTGTTGTGTAACGGCGACCCGTTGGCCGGCCTTGAATTCATCCGTGGGCTGTGTCATCGCTAGGGCTCCTGCAGACCCGCAAACCATATCGGATCGGCCTGCAAAACGAAAGCCCAGGTGATATTTCGCCCCGCGTACCTGGCGAGTGTGCTTAGACAGGTTTAGCCAGAATGAAAGTCCGGTCGTCCACGGGATCCTGGCCGGCTTGAATCCGGTCGAGGATCTGGCCAAGCTCCCCACCCAGCTCGGCCGCGGACCGGTTCGGGTCGGCCGCGTGCAGGTCGTGCAGGTGG
>JAJDCV010000121.1 GCA_029260675.1 Phycisphaeraceae bacterium | reverse complement strand
ACACTCAACCTTCAATCACCTTTAGCGCCGCCAGGTCCTGCACGTCAATTAACCCAACCGGTTTGCCGGCGTCATCGACCACGGGGATCTCATCGAAGCGCCGCTCACGGACGATACGCACTGCATCTCTAACCAGCGCGGTGTGGGGCAGTGTCGTTGGGTTTTGGGTCATCAGGTCGCGGATCGGGCCGCCCCAGACTTCCGGGCCGTGGTTGATCAATGCGGTACGCAGGTCGCCGTCGGTCACGATCCCGGCCAGCGTGCCGTTGTCATGAATAATCAGCAGCGCACCTGCGCGTCGCAACCCGGCCTCCTTGGCGAACTCCTCCGCCTGGGCGTACGCCTGCTGCACGCTCAAACCCATCCCTATCAACGGCTGGTTGTCCCCGGCCTTGAAACGCATCGCATGCACGACCGGCATCAACTGCCTGCCCAGCCCGCCGCCGGGGTGGACCTTCTGGAAATCCGTCACCCCAAAGTTACGCCTCCGACTCACCGCCAGCGCCAGCGCGTCGCCCAGCGCGAGCATCGCGGTCGTACTCGCGGTCGGCGCGAGATTCAGCGGGCAGGCCTCGGTCACGTCGCCGATCAGCAATGTCGCCGTGGCGATCCGTGCCAGGTCGCAGTCGTCCTTGCCGACCATCGCGATCAACGGGATGTTGTCTTGTTTGAGTAGCTCGGCCAGTGTCACGACCTCGTCGGTGTTCCCGCCGTAGGAAAGAATCATCACAGCGTCGCCCTTGCGGACCTTGCCCAGATCCCCGTGCATCGCTTCGACCGGGTGCATGAAATGGGCCGGCGTGCCGGTGGAGGCGAAGGTGGCGGCGAGCTTCTGCCCGATCAGGCCGGACTTGCCCAGCCCGGAGACGACCAGGTTCCCGTCCTTGGCACCCAGCACCAGGTCGACCGCCGAATGGAAGGCGTCGGTGATCTGGACGTGGCGGATCGCATCGGCCTCGGCGTCCATGACCTGCCGGGCGAAGTGAGCCTGGTCGGCCTGGGGCTGGGGCTGGGCCTGGGCGCTGTCGCCGGGGTTGGGTTGGGGTTGGGCCTTGTTCATAAGGATAAACCTGCGTAAAGTGGCATTATAATCGTTCCCGGCCGACCCTGTGACCCGACCCCGGCCCCCCGGATAGACATGCCCCCGGGTACACATGCCCCGCGGATACACACCGGCCGCCCCGCCGTTTGAGGGCTAAGCCAGAAAGACACGTCGATGACCGGCACCAGCCAAGATTACCGAGTCCAGCTCGACGCCTACGCCGGGCCTTTGGACCTGCTGCTGTACCTGGTCAAGCGGCACGAGATCGATCTGTATGACATCCCCGTCGCCGAGCTGACCGAGCAGTACCTGCATCACCTGAAGGTGATCCAGTCGATCGACGTGGAGCTGGCCGGGGAGTTTCTGGTGATGGCGGCGACGCTGCTGGAGGTCAAGAGCCAGATGCTCGTGCCCTATGTCACCGAGGAAAGCGGCGAGGACGCGACCGATTCAATCGAAGACCCGGCCGACCCGCGTTACGAGCTGGTGCAGCAACTGCTGGCGTACAAGCGTTTCAAGGACGCGGCGATCGACCTGGAGGACCGGCAGCGCGAGTGGGCCGACCGCTTCCCCGCGCACCCAACCGCCCGGCCGATTGACACCGAAAAGACCGAGCCAAGCGAACCCGACACCACCGGTAACGCAGAGCAAATCGAGATCGATCTGGAAGACGCCAACGTACTGGATCTCTGCGAGGCGTTTGGGCGGATCCTCGACTCGATCGGGCAACAGCCTCAGGTCGACGTGACCTACGATGACACCCCGATCTCCCTGCACGCCGACGACATCGCCGACCGTCTGATCCGTGACGGGTCGATGACGCTTCAGAAAATCTTTGAAGGCCGAACCGGCCGCGGCGAGATGGTCGGGCTGTTCCTGGCGGTGCTGGAGCTGGTGCGGACCTGCCGGGTCCGGGTCATACAAGATTCGACGGGCGGCGATATCCGGCTCGAGTCGCGGCCTGAGTCAGACCACCTGGACCCCGGCACGATCGACGCCGACGCCGGCCCAACCGACTGGCGCAATCCGGAGACCGGCGAGGTGGTCTACGACTGGCCGGATGAGGCCTCCCGCCAGCGGGCCGAGCGCCGAGCCCAACTGCGGGCCAAGCGCGGCGGTCAAGGTCTGCCCCACGAGGACGAGCCCTATCCACAGGATGAAAGTGGTTCACCGGACCCCGCTGCCCCAGATGACGCTGAAAACGGCACGACGCCAGACGGCAGCCCCGCCTAAGGCAGGCCCCTGAAGCGATCCGCATCTACATATCACTCACAGGTTTGCCGGGATACGTCTACGGCCCCAGGCTTCCTTTGACATTGAGGCGGTGTTGCAAGCCACACAGAGGTGGATTCCCGCCCACCGCAGGGCCCTCAACCAAACCGAATTGTGCTGTTAATTCCTATAAGTCATTGATAAACCGATGTTATAGGATGTACCCAAATCGTACTTTTCTTGGCAACCGGCCCCTCCCGGGCGGCATCTGAGGCGCAAAAACTGCGCCACGAAATCGCTTCTGGTCTTGCCCCAACACGGTTACGAGGAAGCGTCTTTGGTTATCGGACGACAAAAAGGGGTAAGACTCAAATGCTTTTTCCACATACGTTTGACCCACGGGTGGCAGTTCGTCAGAATGCGCGCGTTGGGCGGAGCGGCAAAATTCAGCGTTACGAGGCTGTCGTCCCGATAAAGACCCAACGTACGAGAGATTTCTATCCAATTGGAACGGAGCTTATCCATCATGCTACGAAAGAACTGGAAGACGGCCGTGTTTACGATTGCTGGCTTGGGTCTGATGACCCCGGCCCAGGGTGATCAGATCACCGACATGCAGGCGCAGATCGATTCTTTGCGTGACGAGCTGTCACAGGTCCAGGTGGATCAGGGCGACAACTGGCTGAACGAGCGTCGCGCCGAAGAGGTCAAGGGCCTGATCATGGAGGTCCTGTCCGACGCCGACACACGCGCCTCGCTGCTGAATGACGGTGCGGTTGCCGGTTACGGTGAAGATGGGTTCTTCATCATGAGCCCCGACGAGGCGTTCGCGATGTACATCAGCGGGCAGCTGAACTTCCAATACATCTACAACAACCAGGACGCATCGGGCCCCACCGTCGACGAAGACGAGGGTGGCTTCCAGCTCCGCCGTGCCAAAGT
>JAJDCV010000120.1 GCA_029260675.1 Phycisphaeraceae bacterium | reverse complement strand
GCAACACTATATTTAACGCACCGCATTCCGTGCACCGTCTGACCTGAGGAAGTAGAAGGATATCCCGGTCTTCCACCGCGAGTAAGGAGAAGACGGCACTACACTTTCGACATCGTTTGAGCCGATGTTGTAGGCCCATCTGGTTCATACCTCTCATTCTAATCATATTCACATCACAGCCCGGCAGGCTGTATTAGGCCATCGCGCGCAGTGCCCTCGGCGGCAGCAGCCATTTCAACACCCCAGGCCCCGGCGCATCTTCGGGATGCAGTGGGGCGTCGATCAACGCGCACGAAGCCTTCTTCAACTCGATAAACCCCGGCAGCGTCTTCTGTGTGCAGAGCGACTCGATGAGCTCGCTGAGTGTGGGTTCGTGGCCGACGATCAGGACGCTCTGCTCGTCGCGGTTTCTGAGCATGTGGATCACGTCCACGGGCGAGCCCTCCGCGAGCACGGCGACGATCTGTGGCGTGAGGTCGAACACGTCGCCGAGGATCCCGGCGGTCTGGCGTGCCCGGTCCTTGGGGCTGGTCAGGATGACGTTAGGCCGATCAGCGAAGCGGGCCAACCCCTGTACGGCGGCGAGGGTGCGCTCGATCCCCATCGGCGACAACGGCCGGTCCGCGTCGAGGGTGTCCGCGCCACCGGGCTCCGCGATCCCGTGACGGAAGACGTAGAGCTGCATGGGGGTAGTTTAGCGGAATAGGGTCTGGGGTCTGGGGTGCAGGGTCTGGCCGATCCCCGATCCCTAAACCCCGATCCCTCCCCCAACTCATCCAAACGCCATCTGTAACGCGTAGAAGAAAACGATCGCCAGGCCTGCGCCGGCGGGGATGGTAATGACCCACGAGACGATGATGTCCCGGACCGTGTTGAGGTTCAACGCACCGATGCCGCGTGCCAGGCCGACACCCAGCACCGCCCCGACCAGCGTGTGCGTCGTCGAGATCGGCAGCTTGCAGATCGACGCGATCAGGATCGTCACCGCAGCGGCAAACTCGGCACAGAACCCCCGCGACGGCGTAAGCTCGGTGATCCGTTTGCCCACCGTCATCATCACACGCCAGCCCCACGTCGCCAGCCCCACGACGATCCCCACGCCCCCGATCCCCAGGACCCACATCGGCACGGGCGATTCGGTTGCGACCTGCATGTTCTTGGCCGTCTCGATCACCGCCGACAGCGGGGCGATCGCGTTGGCGACGTCATTAGACCCGTGCGCCAGCGCGACGAAGCCAGCGCTGATGATCTGCAGGTAGACGAAGATGCGTTCGACGTTGTGGTAGACGTGGCTGTCGGTGTTCCCGCGTGTGCGGTCGCGGACCTGCTGGTAGAGGGACTCGGCCTCATGCAACGCACGCTTCGCCTGTTCCTGGCTCTCGCCCACAGCCGTGCTGTGAACACGGCGAAGGTGCATCAGCGCCTTACTCATCGCCCGCGCGGTGTAGAGGTCCGCCTGCAGCCGAGCCAGCGCCGGGTCGTCTGCCTTGACCTTCCTTGCCATGCGCCGCGAGATCAACGCCCCGGCGATCCCACTGAACAGCGAAACACCCAATCCGATGGCCAGGGGCCAATCGTCGGTCGGCTTGAGATCGAAGTTGTCTTTCCAGAACGGCTTGAGCCCCTTGAACGACAGCACCAGCATCATCGTGACCATCACGACAAACACGATGATCGGTGTCCAGACCCGCGCCGCCGCCACCGGGTCCGGCCGATAGAAAATCCGCTTCAAGATAAACCGGAAGATCAGGTACGCAATCGTCCCAGACATCAACGGGGACACCACCCAACTCGCGACAATCGACGAAAGCCCGCCCTTGCCCCGCAGGATGGTCAAGACGTTGAACCCGTCACCGCCGAACCAGTTCACCGCTTCGATCCCGCCGAAGACGCATCCGACCCCGACGATCGATCCGACGATCGAGTGGGTCGTCGACACCGGCCAACCAAAGTAAGACGCGATCTGCAGCCACGCCCCGGCCGCCAGCAGCGCCGCCAGCATCGCGAAGCAGAACATCCGCGCGCCGTCTGAGGCCTGGATGAATATGTCGGGATTGATAATGCCCTTGCGGATGGTATCCGTGACGTGAGGCCCCAGGAAAAACGCCCCGCAGAACTCCATAATCGCCGCCAGGATCACCGCACGACGAAGCGTCAGCGCCCCCGAGCCGACGCTGGTGCCCATCGCGTTGGCGACGTCGTTGGCGCCGATGTTCCAGGCCATGTACAGCCCAAAGGCCATCGCCAGCCCGGTCAAAATCATCGCTTCAGTGCCCATCGGGTCTCCGGATCATCTGTCTTATTGAGTGGGTGTGCGGGTGGGGGATTGGGGTAACAGTCGGGCCGGCTACTTCTTTAATTCCAGCGTCCGGCGGACCCGGTTTGCCAGCCGCTCGGACAGGTTCGACAGGTCGCCGACCTGCTTGAACAGCTTGGTCCACAGGAAGAAGTCCCCGGTCGACAGCCCGCTCTCATTGGCGAACAGGCTCTTGAGCATCTGTCGCTGGATCACGTCGACCTCGTGTTCGAGGTGGGCCACCTCTTCAACCATCCGCAGCACGCGCTCCGCCTCGCCCCCACCGAACCCGGTCTCCAGCAACTCGTCGAGCTGATTGATGATCCCGCGCGCCCCCTCGAACGCCTCGATGTTTTTTTCAAGGAACGCGTTAAAGTCTTCCGCCAGCCAGTCCGGTAGCGTCATCGCCTTGAGCGTCATCAGCACGCCGACGTTCTCAGCCTTGTCAGCGATGTTGTCCTGCACCCCCAGAATGTCCAGGATCCGCGATCGGTCGATCGCCATGAACATCCGCTTGGGCAGGTGGCTCTGGATGTCGTGCTTGATCTGGTCGGCCTCGTATTCCAGGGCCGAGGTCTCTTCCGCGAGTTTCTCAATGGCCGCCTGATCCCCCTGGCGCAGGGCCTGGAACATCTGCTTGACCTTCTCCACACACTGCGCGACCTTGTCCATGTGGGCCTGCAGCGGGACGATCGGGGACTGGCCGAAGAGTTTGGATATGGTTCGCATAAGGGATTCTTCCTGAGGTGCGGGACGGCCTTTATAACCGCTGGCGAGCGCCGGTCAAATGCCCCGGCCCGTGCCGTTGTCGGCTAAGCGGTCAGGGCACTGTGGGCCGATTTTCGGGCTGATTCGGGTCGATCTGACGCAGGTAGGCAAAGGAATAAATCCCCGTGTCGTGCCCGTCGGAGAACCGCAGCCGGACCGCGTAATTCCCTACCAACTCGATCGCTTCCGCGGTCAATGACCCGGCTCCCCCGGCCTGCCCCGCGCTGGCAGGCAGCACCGTCAGCGGGTTGCGTGCCATCTCTTTACGCAGTTCCTTCGCTTCCGCCGAGGGCGACAGCTTCCGCAGGTAAGCGATCGGGTAGATCGACACCCGCCCGTCTGACCAGTGGATCGTCAGGGCGGTGTCTTTCTTCAGGTCGATGTGTTTGGGGAGGACGCCTGGGTTGGGGGCTTTTTCACCGCCACCATCGTTTCCCGGAGCGTGTTGAAACCGGATCGGTTCGTGCATCTTCTTAAAGCATACTCATTTGCGTGCATATGGGCGCAAAGAAGGTATCGGTATCAATGTAAAACTAGGCGGTTTTGATAGACCTAACATCATGTTTGATATGTGAATAGGCGTAAATAACACTGGACTTTCACCTATTGCTGTGACATACTGGATACGTCGTAAAAGGAGGGGTGTCCTAGACACCTGTACATGGGAGGTTGGGGTGGTTTCCACATTTTTCCGCAAACACGTCCAATGGCGTGTTTCTATTGTTGTAGCTCTGCTGGGGGCAGGGCTGCTGGTTCTCGGATCATCTAACGCGCAGGCCCAACCCACCGTCGCCCGGCAATGGGACGACCAATTGCTGGACGCCATCCGTCTGGACACGCCCAGACCCACCGTCCACGCACGCAACCTCTTTCACCTGTCGTCGGCGATGTACGACGCCTGGTCAGCCTACGACGGCACGTCCACACAATACCTGCACACAGAGTCCGCCTCGGCGGGCGACGTCGCCGCGGCGCGTAGCGAGGCGATCAGTTACGCCGCGTACAACATCCTCAAACACCGCTTCCAGGCCGGCCCCGGGGCCTCCGTCTCGCAGGCCGCGTTCGACGCCAAAATGGACGCTCTTGGGTACGACAAGACATTCTCCTCGACCGTCGGCAATACCCCCGCGGCGCTGGGCAACCGCATCGCACAGACCGTCATCAGCCACGGCCAGACAGACGGTGCCAATGAGCAGAACGACTACGCCGACACCTCCGGGTATTTCCCGGTGAACCCCTCGATGGTCAAGGACCTGCCCGGGACCACGATGTTCGACCCTAACCGCTGGCAACCTTTGGCGTTCGATCACCTGATCCTGCAGAACGGGATTGTCATCGGCACGGCCGTTCAGGAGTTCATCGGGCCGAACTGGGGCGACGTCACCACCTTCGCCATGAGCAAGGCCAGCCCCGCGGACGTCTACCACGACCTGGGCGCACCGCCACAACTTGGAGATGTAGCCGGCGGTGGCGATGCCTTGTTCAAACAGAACGCCGTCGAAGTGATCCGTTACAGCAGCCTGCTGGACCCTACGACGGGGAACATGAAAGATATCTCCCCGGCCGCTTACGGCAACAACACCCTGGGGACCAATGACGGGACTGGCTATGCCGTCAACCCCGTGACCGGTTTGCCTTACGCACCGAACGTGGTGAACCACGCCGATCTAGGCCGTTCCATCGCCGAGTTCTGGGCCGACGGGCCAAGTTCCGAGACCCCCCCGGGGCACTGGAACGTCCTGGCCAACGACGTCGCGGACACCCCCGGGTTCCAGAAACGCATCGGCGGGGTCGGCCCGGTCGTCAGTGATTTGGAATGGGACGTCAAGATGTACTTCGCGATGAACGGCGCCGTCCACGACGCGGCCGTTGCCGCCTGGAACCATAAGGGAGCCTACGACTACGCACGCCCCATCTCGATGATCCGCTACATGGGCGGCAAGGGCCAAAGCTCCGACCCGCTGGACCCGTCCTACCACGCCGAGGGCCTGCCGCTTGAGCCCGGGCTGGTCGAGGTCATCACCGCCGCCACCACGATGCCCGGCGAGCGCCACGAGCACCTGGCCGGTGAAGAGGGAAAGATCGCGATCCTCGCCTGGGCCGGTGAACCCGCGGACCCATTAACCCAGATCGGCGGCGTCGACTGGATCCGAGCCATCGACTGGCTTCCTTATCAACGCAGCACCTTTGTCACACCCGCCTTCGCCGGGTACGTCTCGGGGCACAGCACGTTCAGCCGCGCCGCCGCCGAGGTCATGGCCGCGATGACCGGCAGCGAATACTTCCCCGGCGGGCTGGGTGAGTACATCGTTTCCGTGGATGCCCTGGAGTTTGAGGCCGGGCCCGTCACCGCCTTGACCCTCCAGTGGGCTACCTACTACGACGCCGCAGACGAGGCCGGGATCTCAAGGCTCTACGGCGGCATCCACATCCCGCCGGACGACGGCCCGGGCCGTTTACTCGGGTCCATGGTCGGCATCGATTCCTACAACCTGGCCTCGCAGTATTTCAACGGCTCGATCATCCCGGAACCCGCAAGCATCGCGCTGCTGGGCCTGGGTGCATCGGCGGTGCTCGCGCGCCGACGTGATTGATCTGATCGTCAACACAACTTTCTAACGACTATCCAAGCCCACGTTCATCGAACGTGGGCTTTTCTTATGCGCTTGATAGGTACATCGTCCCCGCTTCACTCGGTGGGTTCGGGTGCCGTTTCCACCGCCGCCCGCAGCGTCATCGCACGCATCTGCCTGGCATGGCCAAGCAGCTTGTCCGCATCGACCTCGTCGGCCGGGGGCTGTTCGTCCATCGTGAAGTGCCACTTCAGTTCAGCTTTGTTCTTCGGCACCGCCTCGGCGAACAAGTCGATCCCCGGCGTCTCCCACCAAGGGGCCTTCGCCCGCTGCTGCGTCCACAGCGGGTGATAACCCTCGGCCTCCATCCGCACGTCATACACCCCGTAAAACGTGAACGGCACCGTCACCGGCGTCCGACCGACTTCATCATCATTCAGATACACCAACGCCCCCGTCGGCTCACTGGTGATCGAGATCGTCCGCTGGATGCAGCCGACAGACAGCAGGCACAGGACAATGAGCAGCGGTGGGGCGGTTCGCTTCATGGAGGGGATTGTACCAACTCCTCGGACCGCGTCGCCCTCACGCTGAAGATCGCACAGTCAGAGCCACGTCGTCTACGACGCGCGGTCCGCTGTGAGGCATGGCGGCTCTCGCAGCAAATCAGTCTTCCCACGGCACCGGCCACAACACCCAGTCCCCGTCGGATTCTTTCCTCGTATGGATCTTACCCGTAAATTGTTTCGGGCTGGCCATCTCGTTCTTAGGTTCACCCGCGTTGTCCAGCGGCACCCGACCCCCATCATCATCGCCATCCACCCCGACGCTGTACACCACCGGCCCATCTGCCGTCACCACATACCGCACCGGCCCACCCGTCAGCCGATCCACCGGCACGCTCGGGAGATACCCCGGCACCAATTCATCCAACGCCCCCGGCCAGTCCCCATGCTCACGACGATGCAACTCCAATGCGATCCCAACAAGCACGCCGTCACGCAGGCCACGCGCAGTTGCCGAAGTACGCCGCACACCACCTAAGGCGGGCATCATCTGTGTGATCAGCAGATACCTTGATTGCTTTAGGCGTGACCAATTCATGATCTCCTCATCGACGACATCCCATTGCGAAACTTTCCACAGAGGCTGCTTCATCTCGGCCTCTGTGATGCCCACCAGTCGCCGGTGCATCTCTGTCAGATCCTTCCGAGAAGCCATCCCCAACATCAGGGCAGGGCCGATTACTTGCCCAAAATCTGTGCCAGCCACCATCTCGACTTCGACACTTGATGACGGTCCGATGATGCTGTCCAGCAACCGCAACCCCTCCGGCGTGATCCGCCCATCGCCGTTGCCGTCGTCGGAATAGATCCGTTGAACGATGTCATCGAACCACATCCGTTCGCCACGCATCCCGGTTTCGAACGAAAGGTCCGACTCCGCGATCAGGTGCGCAAGGTCTCGCCATTGCCCGTTGTCCAGGATATAGGGCTGATCAACAAGCAACCGATTGATCTCAATGTACGCTCTTTGTCGGATCGAAAGGCCGACCAGTTCGCTGATCAGACACGGGCTTTCCCGGCTGTGATCGGCCAGACCCTGCAAGGCCACGAGGTCGTCATAAACCCGCGCCGCGTCGTCTTTGATTGCGGCCTGCCGGGCGTCCGCCGACAGCAAGTGGGACATCCGCCGAAGTTCCCCGAGATGGGACAACAGCACGCCGATCAGAATCCGATCGGGGTCGCGGAATGAGGCAGGAGACTGAGTGTTCTGTTCCGGGTAGCGCTCAAGTTCGAATAGTGCTCTGTCCTCAGGCGAATAGTCGCTAGGGAATCCTGCGGCGAGCCCCACGCCCGGGAGCGCCGCGCCTTGTCGGATCAGTGAGAGGGAGTCTGCGTGATCGCGCAGAAACACGTCCGTCTCCGACCAGCCGGGGTTGTCCGGGTGCAGCGAGTTCTTCAAACGGTCCCAGCGGGTTCCACGGTAGGGTGGTTCGAGTTCGTACTGGTATTCCTCTTGTTCCTCCGGCGGGAGTTCCCGGTAGTACGGGATCGGTGAGTCCCACTCGATCTCACGTTGCAGGTCCAGGTCCAACAAGGCTTGCCGGTAGAGCGGCCAGGCACGCTGGTCTTCCGGGATGGAGACCGCTTTGGCATTGAATATCGCAAGGTAGTCGGTCTTGACATCCGGGCTGCCCATCAAGAAGTACCCGAGCATCAGCAGGTACACGCCGAAGAAAACCGCGAAACACAAACGGGTCCACGCGAAGGCGTGCCAGAGCATCGGCCGCTGCCGCTTCTTCGCCCGACGGATCAGCTTTGCGGTTTGCCGTTCATCGCCAAAGCTTTTCACCAACTCTTCGATGGGCGTGCCGGCTTCGAGGCCATCAAGAAAGTGGGCGATCAACTCGTGGGCGACATCGACCTTCTCTAACCGCCACAGCCGCGTGCGTTTCACCACGTTGCGGACCTTGTTCGCCGCCGGCCCGGAAAGGCTCGACTCTTCCAGCAGTCTTTCGATATCCAGTCGGCCGGTGATCCGTCCGCGCACCAAGTCGCGCATAGGCGTCTTCCACAGCCGGCGTTTAAACGAGGTCGTCGCCATGGTCATACTCCTGTCACGCCCAGTTCATCCGCTACGGCGGTGACAACCTGACTTGGGACGTCTGCTCTCACAGCCCGTCACTCCTCCCAAGGCACAGGCCACAACACCCAGTCCCCGTCGTGCTCGGCTTCCGTGCGGGCCTCACCCGTGAAATCCATAGGGCTGGCCCTGTTATTCTTCAAGAAGTCGCTATCAAATTTATCCACCGGCGGCCGACCCCCGTCGTCATCGCCATCCACCCCGACGCTGTACACCACAGGCCCATCTTTTGTGACTAGATACCGCACCGGCTCACCCGTCAGCCGATCCACCGGCACACCCGGTAGATACCCCGGCACCAACTTAACCAACGAAATCGGCCAGTCCCCGTGCTCACGCTTGTACAACTCCAACGCGATCCCGATCAGCACGCCGTCTCGGAAGCCGACCTCGGTCTGGAGGGTGGTTCGTACCGTGGGATGTGAATTCATAAATATGATGACCGGTAGATATCGGATCCCGCTTCTCACAGACCCCCTCAGCTTATCCACCGTTTCATCGACCGTCTCCGATCCATCTTCGATCCATAGTGGGCGGCGGGATTCGATGATCATGCGGTCCATCAGCCCGTCGTACATCTGCCGAATCTCGTCACGGGGTGCCACCATCGCGGTCAAAGCGGGGAGGCCGACAATCCTCGCTACATTTCTTACCTGCATCGAGACACTTTCGTTTTGAGAGTTAACGGGCAAGGGATTGATGATCCGACCACCGCCATGGCCGTCGTCGGTATAGGTCCGTTGGAGTAGGTCGTAAAATTGCAACCGTTCACCGTTGAGCATGTCCTCGGGTGTTATGTCGATTGCTGCGAACCTGTGTGCAAGGTCTCTGAGTTGTTCGTCTGTCCACAGATCGGGTCGACTTATAAGAACCTCTTGCGTCGTCTTACAGGTATGAATGAGTATGGAAATCCGGACCAGACCACTGACCAAAGTTGATTGCGAATTCGTATGTCGTGCCAAGCCGATCTGGGCCATGACATCGGCGTATGCCGTATCGCCATCACCCGCCTGCAAAGCACGGGCGCAGTCGGCGGACATCAATCGGGCAAGTAAGCGCATCGGTCCGAGGTTCCCCAGGCTGTTCAGCCTCATCAATGACGGATGCGATCCCATGTACGGGGCTTCCACGCCATCCCATGGCTCGAAAATGATGGCATCGTCGGCGGTGGTGTGGAAGCCCACCAGGTAACCCGATTTGTCCCGAGTCGCTGCCTCCCGGACACGGGCTAAGGCCCCGGCGTGCTCGGTCAGAAAAGCCAACAATAGGGGCCATTCTTCGTCTCCCGGTCTGAAGTGGGTGTCTATGGGAAACGTCCTGTCATTCCCGTGTTCGCTGTACCCCATCTTATGCAGCGCTTCTCGGTAGATCGGCCACGCCGCTTCATCCGCCGGCACGCCGGCGGCCTTGCGGTTGAGGATGGCCAGGTAGTCGGTGGTCACCGATGGCGACCCGGTCATCAGGTACAGGGCCGACAGGAAATACACGCCGAAGAAAATCAGGAAACACAACCGGGCCCACGCGAAAGCGTGCCAGACCATCGGCCGCTGCCGCTTCTTCGCCCGGCGGATCAGCTTGGCGGTTTGCACTTCATCGCCGAAGGTTTCGAGCAGTTCATCAAGTGATGTGCCGGCCTCCTGACCGTCGAGGAAGTGGGCGATCAACTCATTTGCCACGTCGACTTTCTCTAGTCTCCAAAGCCGTGTGCGCTTCACGACCCTGCGGACCTTGTCCGCCGCCGGCCCGGAAAGGCTCGCTTCTTCCAACAGCCGGTCGATATCCAGCCGGCCGGTGATCCGTCCGCGCACCAGGTCGCGCATCGGGGTCTTCCACAGACGGCGTCTAAACGGAGTCGTCATGGCTATGCCCCCTGAAGATTCCCGGTGATCCCTAACGCACCCATCGCCGCGGTGACCGCTTGCCACTGCTGGGTGCCGTGGGCGAGGCGTTTCTTGCCCTTGCCGGTCAGCCGGTAGTACTTCCTCGGCCTCCCGTTCTCGGCCTTATCCAGCCGCGAGGCGATCAGGCCCTTCGCCTCCAGGTTGTAGAGCATCGGGTAGAGGGTCGATTGCCCCATCGCCAGCACGCCGTCGCTGCGTTTGGCCAGGTCTTTGACCAGCTCGTAGCCGTACTTTTCCCCCGGTTCCAGCAGCTTCAACACCGCCACCGGCCCGGCCCCACGCATCAGTTCCCGCTCGATTTTCATGGCAATCCACCTTTCATGTGACACACACTATGTGATACATAGTATCGTCCGGGCGAGCCATGTCAAGCACTTTATTTTCACCACGAAGGCGTAAAGAGCGCGAAGAAAGCGGGAACATGGCCCACAGATTCTCACAGATTACATAGATTAGGATTAGAAACGATCGGCCTAAATGCCTTTGAAATCTGTGTTAATCAGTGAAAATCTGTGGGCAAATCTTTGTCTTACTTCGCTCTCTTCGCGCCTTCGCGGTTAATCTTCCTGCCCGCCCCGCATTACAATGGGTTCATGACAGAAAAATTCAGCCACTTAGATGCACAGGGCCGGGCTCGGATGGTAGATGTCGGCTCAAAGCCCCCAATGCGGCGTACCGCCGTGGCGGCGGGGGAGTTCGTGGCCGCGAAGCAGACGCTGGACCGGCTCATGGGCGAGGACGATGCCGAGCCCTTACCCAAGGGCGAGGCCCTGGCGGTCGCCCGCATCGCCGGGATTTCCGCGGCGAAGAAGACCGGCGAGATGATCCCGCTTTGCCACCCGCTGCCGCTGGACCACGCACAGGTCGACTTCGAGCGCATCGCCGATGACCGGCTGCGTGTCACCGCCACAGCGTCAATCACCGCGAAGACCGGCATCGAGATGGAGGCTCTCACCGCGGTCAGCGTCGCCTGCCTGACGCTCTACGACATGACTAAGGCGGTCGACAAGACCCTGCGCATCGAAGGCATCCACCTGATTGAAAAACGCAAGGAACCGATGGGGGGGTGAACCGCGAAGGCACGAAGAGCGCGAAGAAAGGCAAGGAGAAGAGTTGACAGGATGACAGGATATTCAGGATAAGAAGTGGGTTCCGCCGAATGCTTAATCCTGTCCATCCTGTCATCCTGTCTAAACTCTGATTCTTCTCTTACTTCGCGCTCTTCGTGCCTTCGCGGTTATTCGTATTCCGTCTCACACCCCGCTTCGATCTCGTCCCCCAGTTCTGCCATCACGCTGGAGATCGTGTCGGGGTTGAATCCTCGGCGTGCCAGCAGGCCGTACAGTCGGCGTTTGCGGGTCTGGATATCAAATCGTTGCATGGTGCGGAGTTTTTTGCGTGCCAGTTCCACCGCCCCTGGCGCGAGGTCCTGGGCATCGGTCGCCTCGCCGACGAG